>CAZRXE010001442.1:0-3682 GCA_964603695.1 uncultured Heliomicrobium sp. | reverse complement strand
CCGCGCCGTTGACACCTGGCGCGCCGACTGCAACATCCGCTATACCGTCGCCGTTCAAATCGGCTGTCGCCAAACTCGTTCCCAATCCATCGCCCTCGTCTGCGGAGGAAGCCGGCAGCGTCCCCGCCGCGCCGAAGACGGAATAAGATGCAAGTTCCTTGTTCAGGTCGCGCACCACATCCACCACCGTGATCTGCACAGTCTTTATTTCAGTGATCGGTGCCGGCAAATTGATTGTCCCTTTGAACGTCAGAATGTAGTTGCCTGCCTGGGCAAAGTCCGGCGTCCAGCGGAACCTTCCCGTATTGGACGCCGAATCGGGAAAATCCGCGCCTTCCGGTTTTCCCGTCAATGTGATGAGTACGGGCAAGGTCAGCCCCGGTGCCGCCGAGACCTCGAAACTGATGGATTGTCCCTCATTGACGGTTTGCGTGCTGGGAACGGTAAACAGATTGACGTCCGTAACCGTGATGCGAACTTCCTTTGTATCGCTCAGTTTCGGTGAGCCGTTGTCTTCCGCCTTGAAGGTGACGGAATACGTTCCCGATTGCGTGAAGCTCGGAACCCAACGGAACTGCCCGCCGGTCGAGGAAGTCAGAGTGAAAGTCGCTCCTTCGGGCATGCCCGAGGCAGTGATGGTCAAGTTCTGTCCCGTGTCCGGGTCGAAGCCGGAGACCACAAAACTGAGCAATTGTCCTTCGTTGACGGTTTGGGCCGCCGGAACAGTCAGCACAGGCGGATCATTGATTGGACGCACAGTGATGGTCACGGTCGCCCTTGCGCTGTCGGCTTTGCCGTCGTTGGCGACGAAGGTGAAGCTATCCGTGCCATTGAAATTCAGGTTGGGTTTGTATGTCAGATTGGGCGAATCGCCGCTCAGAATGCCGTTCGTGGGTTGAGAAACGACCTTGAACGTCAGCCTGTCTCTGTCGGGATCCGTTCCGTCCAACCGGATAGCGACGCTTGTGTCTTCGTCTAGCGCCACAGATTGGGAAATCGCGGTCGGCGGTTGATTGACGTCGGTCACGGCAATGGCGATGTTCTGCATAGCGACTCCACCGCGATTATCCGTGGCCGTAATTGTGAGCGTGTAATCGCCAGATTGAGAGAAGTTCGGCGTGATCCGCAAGAAATAAACCGGCGATGCACTTGTCGGCGAAGGCGGAGTGATTGTCGCGAAGTCCACGCCGGAAGGCTCAGCCTTGCTGATTTGATCGTTGTCCGGGTCGGTAATCCGAATTGGCAACTCCAGCCTTTCGCCTTCCTTCAAGGCAAGCTTGGGCGGAGCGATGATCGTCGGGGGACGATTGGATTTAACATCCGGCAACATCACATCCGGCATCCTGGTGATGCCGCCGATCATGGCTTGCGCGGCCGCAGTCAGCACGCGATCCACGCGCGCTGTGCCGCGCAGCGTGCTGATTTCGACGGAAAATTCTTTTTCATTCACGCTGACGTAGCGCAACACATAATTGCCATTTCCGTCCGTGTAGGCTTCCTGTCCGCGAAAGCGCGCCAATGCGCGTTGTACTGGCGTCTTGCCGTCGCTTTCCAGCACGCGGCCAACAATTGTCGTGGTGTTGCGGAACAAAGAGGCGAAGTAATAGCTCGTGACCTTGATGTCGTTGTCTCCAGTTTCAATGCGATTGCCGTCGGCGGAAACCCTCACGGTGCCATTTTCCTCCACAAACTTGCCTGCATCCTGATCGTAGCGGAACAGCCGCAAAGACGAGCCTGCCGGATAACCCTCCGTGTTCGGGAACGTCAGCTTCGCGCCCGGATCAATCTTGACGTTGAACGGCGTGATTTGCACGATGCTGGAATTGTAATAACCAAGCGGCAAGGCCACCGGCGTGCGCGCGAAATCGAGCGGCGTCAAAGTCAACGTGGCGCTGCTTTTGCCGTCCTCAGTCAGAATCTTCACGTTGCCGGGAAGCTGTAGTTTGAATTCGCCGGTCTGAATCAGAATTGTTTGTTCGGCTGATTGCAGAGACGATTCGGCCAGGCTGAGATCTCCCGATCCGGCGAAAGAGCCGCCGCCAATAATCGCGCTACCACCGGTTTGTTGCTGTAAGCCGATATTTGGCGTGTATTGGTTATCGCGATTTTTATAGACGAACGGTTTGATTACGACTCTGGGGTATGGCGGTGTAGTGTTCAGAGAGCCGCCGTCAACTTCAATAGAATGAAACTTGTCGCCGGGCATATCCGGCAGCACGAACGAACCGTCTTCATTGGTGAGGACGGACACCGGCGGATCGGCCACTCTGATCGTCACGCCTTTCAACGGCTGGCGCAAAGTGTTTTCCACAATGCCGCTGACCGAAGTTCGCACAGGTAATTCGGTCGCGCTTCTTCCTTCACCGCCTTGCAGGGTTTTGACGCTGATCGTGCCGGTCTCCACCCCGAAAGGAACCATCACCTGAAGCTGCGTACTGGTTGCCGTCATCACCTCCGCCAACCGCCCCGCGATTCTGACTTCGTTTTCTTCTTTCACCGGCGAAAAGCCGCTGCCGGTGATAGTCAATGGCAAGCCGGCCAAAGCCGCCGTTCCGATAAACCCGCTCACTTGCGGCGGAGCCGTGCCGGCGGGATTGGCGATTTCAATATCCACCACATTCGAGGAATTGTAGCCGAGTCCTGTGACGGAAACGCCCACAATGCCGCGCCCGATCAAGCTGCGAGGAATCAGCACATTGACTTGATCCAGGCCGACAAACCCATCTACCTTCCCGGCGTAATTGACTTGTGGCTGACCGATTTCAATACCGCCAATCAGAACGCGGACATTTTCCAGTGTGGCCTGCCGAACACCGGACAAGTAAAGAATCAAAAACACCTGATCGGTGATCGGACCCATATCAATGGGTTTGGTGATAAAACGTCCCGCGACCTGACTGAATTGTTTGAGATCTTCAAATTTCACCTGACCATTTGAAACGCGCACGATGTTTGCCGCAGGCACGCCGCGTCCGGAGGCGTTGGCAGTGAAAATGGCCGGAGCGACTTTCGCGATCATGACTGATCCGCTGAAAGACTTCGCGCCGTTTTTGACAACGACATCGGCCACTCCCTCTACGGTTTCAACCGGCATGTGATAGTTGATCTGAGTGTTTGAAACGAAAAAGAGACCCGCTCTGCGCCCGTTGACTTCCACCGTGGTTCCGCCAAGTTCCGTCGGCAGGGACACGCCAGGAGGCGCGATCACTGCGGTCGGCGTGTCATAGAGATTGGGAGTAAATGCCGAGACGATGGAATCCGGCGCGACCGGCACTTGCTCGAAACTGGCGGCGGGAACGGTTGTCACAAGATTACCGGCAATGTCGAATGCGGCAGCTTTCGCCGGTCTGACAAAAAGGGAATGACTTGCGGCAGAAACAGGCGACGCGATTGTGGAAAGAGGGGCAGTTCCCTTGGCAAGACTTTGCCTGGCCATCACGCCCGCGCCAAAAATCAAAGAGGACAAAAACAGAATTACCAGCCCAATCATCAATTCAGGACGGCCATAGCGGCGATGAATCGAAACGTGGCGGGGCAGTTTGGCAACAGTCAGAACCAGACGGCTCAAAAACATAAACGACCTCCAATGACGACAAACAATCAGCTTTTTATTCACTCTAAGCAGTTAATAAATGACAGGGCGTGAATCGGGAGCGATTAGCGAGGGCCGGCGACTTCGGAT
>CAZRXE010001441.1:0-2656 GCA_964603695.1 uncultured Heliomicrobium sp. | reverse complement strand
CCGCCGCCGTCGAAGCCGGGAAAGATGATCGTTTCCTGCTCCGCTCGAAACGGCAAAAACTGCCCGCCGACATTGAATTTGCGAAACTCATTCACCGCCCATCGGTTCATTTCGGGCGTGCGGTTGGTCAAAAGAGTTTCGGTCAGTTCCTGACGCGAATAGGGCGCGGGTTTGGTCGGCAGCGGCTGGGTTTCGGCGGTCACTTCGCCGGGCACTGTGCTAGCCGGATATTTTTTGTATTCAATCGGAAAGAGCGGTTTGCCGTTGGCGCGATCAAACAAATAGACGTGGCCGGATTTGGTGGTTTGCGCCACGGCGTCAATGCGTTTGCCGTTGTGCGTGACCGTGACCAGTGTCGGCGGCGAAGGAAAATCGCGATCCCAGATGTCATGTTTGACGGCTTGAAAGTGCCACAGACGTTTGCCCGTCGCGGCGTCCAGCGCCAGCAAAGTGTCCGAAAACAAATTGTCGCCCGCTCGATCCGCGCCGTAAAAATCGCTGGCGGCGGAGCCTGTCGGCACGAAAACAATGCCGCGCCGTTCATCCACGGCCATGCCCGGCCAGTTGTTGGCGGAGCCTGTGTATTGCCAGGCGTCTTTGGGCCAGGTGTCGTAACCGAATTCGCCCGGTTGCGGAATGGTGTGAAACGCCCAGCGCAGTTTGCCCGTGCGCACGTCGTAAGCGCGAATGTCGCCCGGCGGCGAAGGCAGCGATTCGGATTGTCGTCCGCCGACGATCAACAAGTCTTTGTAAATCGCGCCGGGCGTGGTCAAGGCGATGGAGATTTTTTGCGCGTCGCGCCGCAACCCTTCGCGCAAATCAATGCGCCCGTCCGCGCCGAAGCTTGGAATGACTTTGCCCGTCGCGGCGTCCAGCGCATAAACGAAATTCTGCGCCGCGACGAAAATGCGTTGTTCACGTCCGTCAGTCCAATAGGTGACGCCGCGATTCGGCCCACGCCCGGCAATGCCGGAATCGAATTTCCAAAGCAGTTTTCCGGTCGCGCCGTCCAGCGCAATGACTTTGTGTTTGGCCGTCACGCCGTAAAGCACGCCGTTCGCAATCACCGGCTGACTTTGCGAATCGCCCGCGCCGTCTTCCTCGTCAAACGTCCAGGCCGTTTGCAGTCGCTGCACATTGGCGCGGTTGATTAGCTTCAGACTGGAATACCGCATCTGTTCCGCGCCTCCGCCGTAAGTGAAGGAATCCGTTTTTTGGCTGTTTGCGCGTTGCGCCACGACTTCGCGCGCGTGATGAAAACCGTGAAAGGCAATCAGAAACAGCAGGCAAGCAAGTGCAGCGAATTTCAGGACTTTTGTCATCGTTGAACCTTCACCTCGTCAGAGCAAATTGTTGATGGAATTGTTTGAGTGCGAATTGAATTCGGCGGAGACCACCCCTTCCCGCCGGCGCGGCGATCTTATCTTAATTTCCGCTCCGAGACGACGTAGCCGGGCACGCTGAAAACTCAATTGGTGCTTCAGCAACACGTAATGCGTCGCCAATAGTTCCCTGCATCGGTTTTCGAGGTTCTACCTTCGCGGATTCTGGCTGGTCACTGCGGCGGCTTGTGGTTGCGGCACTTTTATCAAATCTAGTTCTCTGGCTTTGAGCAGCAAGTGGCCGGCAATCGGCGCGGAGGTTTTTGAGCCATAGCCGCCTTCTTCGACGATGACGGCCCAGGCGATTTGCGGATTTTCGACCGGGGCGAAGCCGATGAACCAGGAATCTATGCGCGGTTTTTCGGCCATTTTGACGCGGGTTTTGCCGGCGCGATCAACGTAGGTTTTGGCTCTGCCGGTTTGCTGATCAATTTCCGGAACGGTGCGCTGGGCAGTTCCGGTTTTGCCGCCGGCGTTGATCTTGTTGCGAATCAGGCCGCCGAAGGTTCCGGCGGCGGTTCCGCGTTGGACGACTGAAGCCATCAGCGTGCGGATTTTGGCGGCGGTTTGCGCGGACATGGCCTGACTCATCGCAATGGGCGGGCGGCCCATTTCGATCATCGGCCTCATCACATTGCCGTCTTTATTGGCTGCCGCGCCGGCGACCATGGCCATTTGGATGGCTGTCAATTGCACATAACCTTGCCCGATGGATTCCAGTCCCAGGTCGTATTTCGTGACGCCGCTGCCGGCGACGAAGGTGGAATGCCGTGGCGAAAGCACGGCGGAGAGAACGGAGTTTTCCGTGTTCCAGAAGTTCGGCGCGTTGCCCGCGCGCAAGGAGGCAGCGCCCGTGGGAAAGGCTTGCAAACCGAAGCGCGTGGCGGCTTCGCCCATGCGCTGGCGTTCGACTTCGACGCCGAGTTGCGCGAAGTATTGATTGCAGGAAACGGTGAAGGCTTCCAGCAAGCCGATGGTTCCGTGCGATTCGCCTTCGTCGTCGCGGATGGGACGACCTGAACCGGGCGGAGTCCAGCCTTCGCCGCGACAGGTGAACTTACGGTCTTCCAATCTGGCTTCGATGGCGGCGGCGGCGGTGACTGTCTTGAAGGTGGAACCGGGCAGGTAATATTCGTTCATCGCGCGATTGAGCAGCGGTTTGCGCGCCACGTCGGTTTGCAGCTTGCTCCAGGTGGCATCGTTGTTGATGTCGTCGGCGTCAAAGCTGGGCGAACTGACGAGCGCCAGAATTTCGCCGGTTTGCGGATTGAGCA
>CAZRXE010001440.1:0-5078 GCA_964603695.1 uncultured Heliomicrobium sp. | reverse complement strand
CTAGCTTGTGCAACGGGCGGCATATCATTTTTGCTGTTGACGCTACGCTTGCTCATTCCCGAAAGCCGCAGTTTGTGGGCCTTTCCGATGGGAACCATCGTCATTGATTTTCTGCTGGCAACTTTCGGCTTGCTGGGTGCGCGAATGCTGTGGCGTGTGGCTTGCGAAAACGCCGCTCGCGCCAAAACCCAGGCTAAAGGATTGAAGGCCCGCACGCTGCTGGTCGGCGCGGGCGACGCAGGCATTATGACCGCGCGCGAAATTTCCCGCCGTCGCGATTTGGGCTTTCAAGTCTGCGGTTTTCTCGACGACGATCCCAGTAAGTTGAGCAGCGTCATCCAAGGCGTTTCGGTTCTGGGCACGACTTCGGCGTTGCCCCAGACGGTGCGGCAGCACAACGTGGATCAAGTCATCATCACAATGGCCAACGCGCGGCGTAAAACCGTCCGCCGTATTCTGGATTTGTGCGAAGAAGCCGAAGTGCCGGTCAAGATCATTCCCGGACTTTACGAAATCCTGGGCAATCAAGTCACCGTCAGCAACGTGCGCCGCGTTGAAATCGAAGACCTGCTCGGACGCGACACCATCAACGTCAATGCCTGGCTGGAAGCAAGTCAAGGCTCTTACACTGGCAAGCGCGTCTTGATTACCGGCGCGGGCGGTTCGATTGGCCGTGAACTCTGCCGCCAAATCGCCACGCTCAATCCGGCGGCGATTATCCTGCTCGACAAGGACGAAAACTCTGTCTTCGAGGCCGAGCGCGAAGTCCGCGCCGCCTGCCAAAACAAAAAGATCGAAATCGTCCCAGCCATTTGCGACCTGCGACTGATGACGCGGATGCGGCAGGTTTTCGGCAAACACCGTCCGCAAGTGGTGATGCACGCCGCCGCGCACAAACACGTCCCGCTGATGGAAAGCAACGTCGCCGAAGCCATCTTCAACAACGTCGTCGGCACGCGCGCCTTGCTGGATTGCGCTGCGGAATTTAATGTCGAACGCTGCGTGATGGTTTCCACCGACAAAGCCGTCAACCCGACCAACATTATGGGGGCGACCAAGCGCGTTTCCGAATTGATGTTCCAGGCGCAGGCGGTTCGCTTAAACGGCGGCAGGCATTATTCCTGTGTTCGTTTCGGCAACGTGCTGGGCAGTCGCGGTAGCGTCGTGCCGATCTTCCGCGAACAGATCAAAAACGGCGGCCCGGTGACGGTCACGCACCCGGATGTAGAACGCTACTTCATGACCATTCCCGAAGCCGCGCAGTTGATTATTCAAGCGGGCGCGCTCGGCCAACGCGGCGAAATCTTCCTGCTCGATATGGGCGAGCCGGTGAAGATGGTGGACCTGGCCAAAGACATGATTCGCCTTTCCGGCCTGACCGTCGGCGAAGACGTGGACATCGAATTCACAGGTCTGCGCCCCGGCGAAAAGATGACGGAAGAGTTGCTGATTGCCGAAGAGGGCGCGGAAACCACCCGCTACGAGAAAATTTTTGTTGCGCCGCCCTTGCAGTATGATTTTGCCCGGTTAGATACTTGGATCGCTCGCTTGACTGCCGCCGCTGAAGCGGGCAATGAAGACGCGATTTACGAAACCTTCTCCGCAATGGGCATTGGCTTCCGCCCGACACAGTGGAAGCCCAAGGAAGTAGCGGAACGGGCAGCCGGGAGCGGACATTAGTCAGTTGTTCGTTGTCGGTTGTTCGGTGTAACTCTCATTGATCTTTCGGCGCTCGCGCAACGGACAACTGACAACGGACGACTGACGTATGCTCAAACTTCTTTCGATTTTTGCTTTCCTGTTTTTGTTTGCCGCTTTTCCTCTCCATCAATCACCGCAAGGTTCGCGGCTCCGCGAACGGCAGCAAATCACCATCACCAACCCAAGTCAGCAAGTCACCAGCAGCACGCCGAAACCGCGCCGCAATGCCGGTTTGTTTTTCAACAAGCTGCGCGCGGGCAAGCCGGTGACGGTGGCTTACATCGGCGGTTCCCTGACGACGGGCGCGGGCGCGAACAATCCCGACAAGACTTCTTACCGCGCGCTGGTTACTTCCTGGTTGCGGCAGCGTTTTCCGAAAGTCGAAATCACGGAAATCAATGCCGGTTTGCCGACCACCGGTTCGCTTTACGGCACGATGCGCGCGCGCCGCGACGTGATCGCGCAAAAACCGGATTTGGTCTTCGTTGAATTCGCCGCCAGTGACGCGGGTGACGAAGAGCAGCCGGTCAAAAAAGCCATCGAAGGTTTGCTGCGTCAATTGCTGATCCTGCCGCAGCCGCCCGAAGTCGTCATGCTTTACGCGCAAAACGCCAAACGCACCGCTCGCATTGACTGGCACGACGCCGTCGCTGCGCACTATCAAGTCCCGGCGGTCAACTTGAGCGAAAAGGCAATGACAACGCTCGACGCCGGCAAGATCAACGCAACGGCGCTGTGGAAAGACGGGGTCAACCCAACCGATGCCGGTCACAAACTTTACGCCGAATTCATCACTGCCTTCCTCGCCGAACAGGAAAAGCTGGAAGCTTCGCCTATCACGCGGACGCTGCCCACGCCGCTCGTCAGCGACGAAATGAACTACGGCGAATTCAAAGCCTTCGCCGAAATCAAACCGCCCAAGGGGCAGGAAGCAAACTGGAAAGCCGAACCGAGCAACGACCACGCCCTGCCGTCGGCCTTGCTGAGCAGCGACAAAGCGAATTCGCAAATCGAATTTTATTTTGAAGGAACCGTGGTCGGCGTGACGTTTCGTTCAGGGCCGGACACTGGAATCTTCGAGTGCCTGATTGACGGCAAACCCGCGCCGATGCCGCTCGGCAGAATTGACGCTTACAACACTTCGCCGCAACTCTCCGCGCGCATAATCGGTGGACTTGCGCCGGGCGAACATCGCCTGACCATCCGCGTACTCGGCGAAAAGAATCCCAAAGCTTCCGGCGCGCATGTCCGGCTAGGGTATTTGCTGGTCGGCGGGCAACGACCGGAGCGGTTGTAAGTTCGTCCGCAAATCATCGGGTATGGCAGGCATAGACAGGATTCACAGGATTGTCACGGGATTGACAGGATCAGCTAAAAGGTTTGCCGGCATTCACTCCGGCAAACCGGCGGAATAGCTCAGCCGGTCATCTTTGGCGATTGCCGAAACATTGCAAAGTTACACCGTGTCGCTCACAAGCCTTGTTCAATTTACCCTGCTCGCCTAGACTGTGCGCCGTCAGCCGGCTGCCACGTCATTTTTCAGCATTCTCCGGCAGCCTTCAAAGACAATATGTTCAATTTGGATTGGTGAGGGAAAAGATATGCGCCTCTTTAATCTGTCATCAGTTATGCCTCGCGGCGTATATCTGTCCGTGGCGATGCTGAGTTGTCTGGTTTGTTGTGTGGTGATGGCACGGGCTGCCGATCCGGGAAATCCGCTGTCCGCTGACGCCGGCGTCAACGATCAAAAGATGGGTTCCGTGCTGGTTTATGTTGTCTACACATCAAGCGCCACAACACGTGGCGAACAAAACACTCGAATCAATATTAAAAACCACAGTACGGTGTCGGCTGCATTCGTGCATCTTTACTTTGTTTCAGACATAACCGGTGCGATAGCTGATGCTTTTATCTGCCTGTTTACCACGCAAACCGCCTCTTTTTTGGCTTCGGACATTGATCCTGGAATAACAGGATATTTGGTAGCCGTAGTCGTGGATGGTGTGAACGGATGTCCGCTGAGTTTTAACAGCCTCAGCGGAGACGAGTACCTCAAGCTGAGCGGCGGGCATTTGGCGCAGATTAACGCGACAACTTTTGCAGCGGGTTATTCGGGAGTGATGGCCGGTTGTAACGCCAACTCGACGACGGCAACCCTGCTGTTCAATGGCAGCAATACCGGTTATGACCAGGTTCCGCGTGTGTTGGCGGCGGAGAAAATCCCCAGCCCGACAGAAGGCAACAACACCATGTTTTTTCTGATGCGTCTGGGCGGAAATTTTGCTGTTGGACTAGGAAACCCAGCCGGAAACGCTCTTGGTTCTTTGACCGGATTTCTGGTGGATGATGCCAGTAATCAATATCCCTTTTCACTGACAACGAGCAATCGGCTTTTGGCGGCGTCCATTTCCAACAGTTTTCCCGCAACCACGCCGAATGTCAGTGTTCTGGTTCCGCCCTCGCGCAGAGCCTGGATGAAGATTTATTCAACGGACGATGTGGGATTGCTGGGCGCGCTCATCAGCTTCAACCCGAATATGGCGACTACACGAACGGCTTTCAGCGGCGGCCAGAGCTTGCATGCCCTGACGCTCTCCACCAGCAATTCGTTAATCGTTCCGGTATTCCCGCCAAGTTGTTAGGCGTGCTCCGGAGCGCCTAAGAATCAATGCCTCTTTATTTCGAGAAGGATCTTAGCGATGTATCTCTTCCCCAACACCGAGCAAATGCGCCAGCGTCGCTCAAGGTTTCCGATTGAGTGGGTTTGCCGGCTCTTCCTGTTTGGATCGGTCGTGTTGCTTTGGGCAATATTTTCCGTTACGGGGCGGGCTGCGGATCCGGGAACGACGCTTCCGGCTTCCGCCGCCGCCGGACAGCAAAAAGCAGGCTCAATCCTCATCTTCAATTTCTATACTTCAACGGCGACGACGACAATAGCCAACCAAGACACCGAAATCACGTTCGTCAACACGCACCCTACCCTTAGCGCCTTTCTGCATTTGTTTTTTGTCGCGGAAAACGGCCCTGTCGCGGATAGGTTCCTCTGCATAGAAGCCAATCAAACTTACAGCATTCTTGCCTCGACCGTTGATCCTGGCATCAGCGGTTATCTGGTGGCAGTGGCAGTGAATTCCGACGGTTGTCCGGTCAGTCATAACTTTCTGATGGGAGATGCGCAGATCAAGCTGTCAACCGGACACTTCGCCCGATTGAGCGCAATTGCCGTTTCGGCACTTTTTTCAGGAACGCTGCCTGGATGCAGCGGCTCCTTGACTACGGCAACGCTCGCTTTCAACGGCAGCAGCACGGGATACAATCAGCTCCCACGCGCGCTGGTGCTGGACAATATCGGTTCGCGCGCCGACGGCAACGACACC
>CAZRXE010001439.1:0-2259 GCA_964603695.1 uncultured Heliomicrobium sp. | reverse complement strand
CGCGGGCGTCCCGCCCGCAGTAGAGAAAAGCGCGAAGCTTCCTTATTGAAACATCCGCGAAAACAGCCACAGCCCGATTATCAAGGCGGTGGTGTAGACGATGACGGTGATGTAAACGCGATTCCAGTGCGGATACTCGCGTTCAATCTCATTTTGCTGCTTCATTTGTCATTCTCCGATTAGAGTTTTGATAAGACTCGTTCGTGCAAATTTGGCACATACGCCAATTGTTCCGGCTTCATCAACACGCTGCGAAACACCGTGGCCATGGGCGCGTCCCACTCCAAGTCTTGATGTCCGGCAAATAGATTCGGCTTGGCGTTGAACTTGGCCAGATAGATCGGATGTTTCGCGTCGTGCATCAAGGCTTCAAAAACGCGGTGCGTCAGTAGGCTGATGTCAGAAATCTTTACGCCGGCGGTGACGGCGTAAAAATTGATGATGTCGAGTTGCGGCGGCAGCAGCAGTCGCAGCTTGTCGCTTTCTTCGATCAACTCGGCCCAGGCTATCGCTGCCGCGCGCGTTTTGCGCAAGACCGCGCCCAGTCCGGTTTCCGATTCCAGCGGGAAGCATTGCAACGTCGCCCACAGCGCCGCCGCCGCCGCTCCGGCGCGCGAACATTCCAAGCTGATTTCGCCCAGGTGCAATTCGTTCGAGGTGAAATAGGTATAAGGCGAATCGTGTTTGTAAAAGCGTCCGACCGCCGGATCGCGAAACAGCACGGAGCCGCAACCATAGGGTTGCAAGCCGTGTTTATGCGGATCAACGACTATGCTGTCCGCTTTGGCAATGGCGCGGAAGGCGGCGGCGGCTTCCGTATCAAGTGCGTCACCTTCAGCCAACAGTTTGAAGAATCCTCCGTAGGCTCCGTCCACGTGGATGCGGAAGTCGAATTCGCGGCGTAACTCCAACGCCTGATGAATTGGGTCAACCGCGCCGAGCGCCGTCGTGCCGGAAGTCATGACCACCGTGCCGATTTCGCCGGTTTGCAGTTTGGCGCGCAGGTCATCCAAATCCATTCGTCCGCGATTGTCGGCGGCGATTTCGACGGTTTTCGCGCCGATCACTTCGCACATTCGGCTGTGCGTGTAATGCGCTTCGGCAGAAAAGGCGATGGTTTTGTTCGGGTGCAGCGAACGAGCAATCCACAAGGCTTCGAGATTGGCGAAAGTGCCGCTCGATGTCAGGTGGCCGAGATGATTTTCGTAACCGAACATTCGCGCCAGTTCGGCGACGACTTCGGTCTCGAGTTTAGCTGTGGCCGGGCCGCCGTCCAGCGCGTGATTGTTCGGGTTGATTTGCTGCGCCAGGAAGTACGCCAGCGAGGCAATGTAATGCGGCGGTTTGAGCATCTGTCCGGCGTAGCTCGGATGCCAAAACGGATAATTGTCTTGCAGGCGGTTGAGCAATTCGCCGAGTACTGCGTTGGCTTTGGCTTCCGGTACGGCGAGGGTTTCATCGGGCTGGTAATCGTGCCAGCGGGTTTGCCAGTCGGCGAGTTGGCGCAATTTGTCGGGCAGCAGGTTCAGGATCGGATCCGTAATCTTCATCGGGGTGTTCATCAGTTTGGGCGAAGAAGTTGAGCTTGCACACGGCGCAACGCCGTGTGGACTTTCATTTCAATTTCACGCGCTTCGATCTCAAAGGGAATGCTCAAATAGGCGTTTTGCCCAGTCATTCCACGGCGGCGGTTTTTGAAATAAGCCGCGAGGTATTGGACGCGAAATCGCCAGGTTCCTTGTTCGTGGTATTGGCGGCAATGCGTGATTTCGTGCGCCAGCAGCGCCAGACCTTCAAGAGTATCCACGCGGTACGCGCCGGAGGCCAGATAAATTCGGTTTTGATTCGTGTACCCGACCGGTTCGATGACGTTGGTCAGTCGGACATAACGCGGAATGCCCTCGTGAATGCGAACCCGGCGCAGATCGTAACCGGGAAAAAACGACGCGAGCAGTTGTTGGACTTCGAGCGGCAACGGCTCGCCTTCGCGTTTCATTGGGCATCATCTGTGGAGAGACGCGCTGAAAGCTGCATCGTTGCGCGCAGCGATTCGGCGAACAGTTCCACCAGCGGTTGCGTCAGCATGCGAAAGGCCGCTTCCAATGCCTGCGCGAATCTTGCTTGTGTAATGTCGTCGGCGGAAATCACCAATGGAGGCAAGCCCGCGCGCTCGGTGTAAAAGCCGGTGGTCAGCAATGCGGTTGGTTCAGTCGCGGTTTTGAATGGATGCATGTCCAGCAGCCGCAAATAGACCACCGC
>CAZRXE010001438.1:0-1501 GCA_964603695.1 uncultured Heliomicrobium sp. | reverse complement strand
GTGTCGCTGAGTTTGACGCTGTGGTTATTGGCGAAAATCTCGTGACGGCCGTGCTCTTGATACCATTTCGCGACGGTGGCGTTCTGGTGCATGTTTTCGATGATGTTGCGCCAGCCGATGCCCGTGTTGTACGCGCAAAAGCTGATTTCGCCTTCCTGCGTGCCGTAGGGAATGATGCACATTTCAGTGCGGCGGAAATCGTAGTTGAACAAATCCTGGAACCACATGCCCGCGATGAACAGGAAGTTCCAACGATCTTTACGGCGCTTGATGACGTCGTCAATGGTGCGGGTCGGGTCGGATTTACCGTAATCCTTGCCGGACAATCCGAAGGTTTTGTCGAATTTTTGCAGCAGGTCAGACAGTTTGAAATGCGTCGGCGCGCCGAAGGAGTTGTAGTTCTTCAGCAGGGCCATTGCCATCATCGCCATCGAAAACTTTTTGCTGCGCGCCGCGTCTGTGATTTTGCGCATGTCTTTGATGAGGCCGGGAATATTGATAAAGTCCGGTACGGGCTTCATTTCCTTAGTCTCTTTGTCAATCATCACCGCCGTGCCGACGCCGCAGTTTGGGTGGCAGCCACAACTCATCTGACCCCATTCGCGATCCGGGCCGTGCGCCATGTCGGCAAAGTCGGCAAATGCACTCATCAATGAAATTGGGAACCAGTCCTTATGCGGGTCGGTGATGCCGACCTGTTTGCGAACGTCGTGTGCCATGTGCGAGAGCGTATAGCGTTGGCGCAGGCGGCGGTCGTCTGTGATGTCTTCGTCGCGGCCCGTGAAGGAAACCGGTTGGAAAGAGATGAAGCCAATCTTTTTCGGATTGTCGAGCGCGAAACGGATGACTGGGCCGACTTCGTCGTTGTTGACGGTGTTGACCAGCGTCGTCACCAGCACGATTTCGACGCCCGCTTCGTGCAGGTTGTCAATCGCCTTCAGTTTCACGTCGAAGAGGTTGCCGACTTGACGGTGCGAGTTGGCGGCGTTGCCGATGCCGTCGAATTGCAGGTAAACGTAGCGCAATCCGGCTTCGGCGGCTTTGCGGGCGAATTCTTTGGATTTCGCGAATTCGATGCCGTTGGTTGCGGCTTGCACGGAGTTGTAACCAACTTTGCGCGCGTAACGAACCGCGTCCAGGAAGTACGGTGAAAGAGTGGGTTCGCCGCCCGAAAACTGCACGGACATTTGGCGGCGCGGTTTGACTTGAATGGCGTTGTCGAGAATTTCCTTGATGTCTTCCCAGCCCAGTTCATGCACGAAGCCGACCTGGTTGGCATCCATAAAGCAGGGATCGCACATCATGTTGCAGCGGTTGGTCAGGTCAATCGTCAGCACCGAACCGCGACCGTATTTGATTGTCGAGGAAGCGTGATGGTGAACGTGCTGGTCGTTGTGGGCGTCAATGTCACGACCGGGATACATCGTTTCAATGTGTTCCAGGAACTTGGCATCCACAGCCATCATGTCTTCGATATGGCCGTGAACAGGGCAATCCTTGA
>CAZRXE010001437.1:0-8667 GCA_964603695.1 uncultured Heliomicrobium sp. | reverse complement strand
TATTCGCCGACCTTCCCGGCCAGACTTTCCGCCGGCACGCTGCGTTATCTTTGCCTGCTGCTCATTCTTTGCCATCCGACGCCGCCGCCGCTGATCTGCATTGAAGAGCCGGAAATCGGCCTGCACCCGGATGTAATTCATATTGTCGCCGACTTGCTTGTCGAAGCATCCCAGCGAACCCAACTGATTGTCACAACACATTCTGATGTACTCGTCTCTGCTCTTTCGCGCCATCCCGAAGCAATCATTGTTTGTGAGCGATTCGATTCCGGCACGCAGCTAAGAAGGCTTGATCCCGACCAGTGGAAAGTTTGGTTGGAAGAATATTCGCTTGGCGATTTGTGGCGGCGCGGTGATCTTGGAGGAACAAGATGGTGAAGGAAGTCCGAATTTTCTTTGAGGGCGGCGGCGACAGGTCGGATGACAAAAGGCGGCTGAAGGAAGGGCTTCACGGATTCCTGCGGGAACCGATTATCACTGCGCGGCAAAAAAGAATTTGCTTCAATCTGATTCTCTGTGGGACGCGCAGAAAAGCATACGAAAGCTTTCTCAAGGCACTTGGCACGCATTCCAGCGCGTTCAACATCTTGTTGGTGGATTCCGAAGGGCCGGTTCCCGTTGTCAATCCAAATTCTTCCGACCACGAGGAAAAATACCAGGCCGCTTGGCAATACCTTCGCGAAAGACCTGCGGATGCTTGGTCGCAACTCGCCAAAGACCACAAGGAAAGTTGCCATTTGATGGTGCAGACGATGGAAGCCTGGCTACTGGCCGACATTGAGGGACTTCAAAAGTTTTATGGACAGGGCTTTGCCGCCAACTCGATTCCCAAGGCGCAGAACGTTGAAGGAATTGATAAGCCAAGTCTTGAGCGGACGCTGAAGGCAGCGACTCGCGCCACATCCAAAGGCGAGTATCACAAAATAGATCACGCCTCGAAGCTGCTGAAAGAATTTATCTCGCCGAAAAAAGTTTGTGATGCCTCCAGCCATTGCAATCACCTATTCACAATCCTGATGGAGAAAATGCGATGACGATCAAAACGACTCAAACACCCCAATTATTTTTACGACTTCCAGGTTACTTCGGAAAAGTAATCATCGGCGCAGCCTTGTTGCTGTTGCTCGGCGTAACCGCACAGGCGCAAACCAAGACGCTGACCACCGAAGAATACGAACCCAAATCTTCACTCGTTACCAAGGAAACCAAAGTCGAGCGATCCAAGTTTCCCTTCGTTGACATTCACAGTCACCACAACAATCCCGCGCCGGATTACGTGGACAAACTCGTCCGGGAAATGGATTCGATCAATATGCGCGTGATGGTCAATTTGAGCGGCGGAACCGGCGAGCGGCTGAAACAAACCGTCGCCGCGATGAAAGGCCGTTACCCGGATCGTTTTGTCGTCTTCGCCAATTTGAGTTTTGACGATTTGAACGAACCCGGCTACGGCAAACGCGCGGCGGCGCGCCTGGAACAGGACGTGAAGAACGGCGCACAAGGGCTGAAGATTTTCAAAAACTACGGCATGGATTTGAAGTACAAGGACGGTCGCCGCGTCCGCGTGGATGAACCGGAATTCGATCCGATCTGGGACAAATGCGGCGAACTGGGCATTCCCGTTCTGATTCACACCGCCGAACCGTCTGTCTTTTTCGACCCGATTGACAAGTACAACGAACGCTGGCTGGAACTGAATCAATTTCCCCAACGCGCGCGTCCGCCGGAAAAGTATCCGACCTTTGAAACCTTGATGACCGAGCGCAACAACCTGTTCGCCAAACATCCGAAAACCAATTTCATCGCGGCGCATCTGGCTTATCACGGCAACGATCTGGCACGGCTCGGCAAACTGTTCGACACTTACCCGAACGTTTACGTGGACAACGCTGCCATTTTGGCCGAACTTGGCCGCCAGCCTTACGCTGCGCGCGACTTTCACATCAAGTACCAGGATCGCATCGTTTTCGGCAAAGACATTTACGAAGTCAGCGAATACAAAATGTACTTCCGCGTGATGGAAACCCGCGACGAATACATTGAGTATTACCGCAAACGCCACGCTTTTTGGCGCATCTACGGTTTCGATCTACCCGACGAAGTTTTGAAAAAGGTCTATTACAAAAATGCGCTGAAACTCGTGCCCGGAATGAAGGCCGATCAGTTTCCCAAATAACCACAACCGCACCTGACAAGGAGAATCTCAATGAAACTTACCGTTGCCGTTTTTTCCCTGATGTTTCTGTTATTGCCGTTCGCTTCGGCGCGGGCTGCCGAAGACATTGAAAGCAAGGTCGAACACGGTTACGCCGATTCCGGCGGAGTGAAGATTCATTACGCCGCGCTGGGCGACAAGAAAAATCCGCTGGTGGTGATGATTCACGGCTTTCCGGATTTCTGGTATTCGTGGCGCGACCAGATGACGGCCTTGTCTGCGGATTATTACTGCGTGGCGATTGACCAGCGCGGTTACAACCTTTCGGACAAACCCAAAGGCGTTGAAAATTACGACATGCGTTTGCTGGTCGGCGACGTGATCGCGGTCATCAAACACCTGGGCCGCGACAAAGCCATCATCGTCGGCCACGATTGGGGTGGCGCGGTTTCCTGGGCATTGGCAATGGGCGCACCGCAATTCGTGGATAAGCTTATCATCTGCAACCTGCCGCACCTGCGCGGCCTCGCGCGCGAACTGGCCAACAATCCCGAACAGCAAAAAAACAGCCAGTACGCCCGCAACTTCCAAAAAGAAGGCGCGGAAAAAATGCTGACCCCCGAACAACTCGCCTTCTGGGTGAAAGACCCCGAAGCCAAAAAGAAATACATCGAAGCCTTCAAACGCTCGGACTTCGAGGCGGTGCTGAACTATTACAAACGCAATTACCCGCGCGAACCGTACACCGAAGACAAATCACCGCTGGTCAAAGTGAAAATGCCGGTGCTGATGATTCACGGTCTGGGCGACACTGCCTTGCTACCCGGCGCACTCAACAACACTTGGGATTACCTGGAGCAGGATTTGACGCTGGTGACGATTCCCAAAGCCAGCCACTTTGTGCAACAGGACGCTTCGGAAATGGTCACGCGCTCGATGAGGATGTGGCTGAAACGCTGAATTAGAGAAATTCGTGGGACGGGCTTTCGTCTGTTCCACGCTGTGGACAGGCTGAAACCTGTCTCACATTTCCGGGAAGGAATTCAGAAACGATGGCTCAGTTGGCATTGCGCGGCGGCGCGCCCGTCCGCACCAAACCTTTTACCGCCTGGCCGATTTATGACGACCGCGAAGCGCGCTCGTTGCAATCCGTGCTGGAAAGTCGCAACTGGGGCGGCTATCCCTGTCCCAACGATTACGCTCGCGAATTCGGCAAACGTTTTGCCGAAGCGCACGGCGCGAAATTCGGCATCGCCGTAACCAACGGAACCGTTTCGCTGGAACTGGCGCTGCAAGCTGCAGGCATTGGCGCGGGCGATGAAGTCATCGTCCCAGCTTACACCTGGGAAGGCACAGCGGCAGCGGTGTTGTTTGCCGGAGCTGCTCCCGTTTTTGTGGACGTTGATCCTGATACGTATTGCCTGGACGCTCGATTGATCGAAGCCGCCATCACCGAACGAACACGAGCGATCATTCCGGTGCATCTGGGATTTCGCTTTGCTGATATGGACGCGATTCTGGCCATCGCGGAAAAAGACAATTTGTTCGTGTTGGAGGATTGCGCGCATGCACACGGCAGTCAGTGGCGTGGAAAAGGCGCAGGCTCCATCGGCCACGCCGGAAGCTTTTCTTTCCAGACTTCAAAGCTGATGACCGCAGGCGAAGGCGGTGCTGTGACGACCAACGACATCAACTTGGCCGATCAAGTCATTCGCCTGGCCAATTGCGGACGCCCGCCGCGCCGGGAATCCGTCGGCGAACCGGCGCTGGGGCACAACTATCGAATGACGGAATTTCAAGCCGCGATTCTGCTGGCTCAGCTTGAACGCTTGGAAGAGCAAACGCTTCAGCGCGAACGTCAAACTCGATTGCTGGAAGAAGGCTTGCGGCAAATCGGCGGCATTTCCTTGCTGCCGCGCGATTCGCGCATCACGCGCCAGGCCAGTTACCATTATGTTTTCAAGTTTCACCCAGAAGAGTTCGGCGGCATTCACCGCAACGCGTTTGTTGCAGCGCTCAATGCGGAAGGCGTTCATTGCGATGGTCGGTTTTACGAAGCGGTGTACAAATCTTCGTTGTTTGAGTTCGCAGCGGAAAAGTTTCCTTCGTGGGCAAACAGCAAACGTGAATTCGACTGTCCGGTCGCCGTTCGCGCCGGATACGAAGAATCCGTCTGGTTGCCGCATCAGATTTTCCTGGGAACGGACGAAGACGTGGCCGATGTGCTGACTGCAATTGATAAGATCAAAACCAACGTGGCTGAGTTGGTGAATTACGAAGACGAACGTATTCGTATTCAGGGAATGTCTCGCGCCGAGCGGGCGTTGTTGGAATCAAAACCGCCGTACTGAGCCTGGGTAAGCATCGCTTCCAGCGTGCCGGTCTTTCTGAATTCGACCCGCTGGAGGCGATGCTTGCCCAATTACCTTAGCTGGCTGACGCTCCCTTCTGCACTTTTACCAACTCTTTTGAAAATATGCGGTCAATCATCGGCTCGAAATGTTCCAGCGGCAGCGTTTCGTAATTCGGGTCGAAGGAAGTTTGATCCCATTCGTCGGTGAATTTTTCGGCCAGCGCGTACCACGGTTCGGCGGCGTATTGCTGCCGGGCGTTCGCATCCAGGCCGAACAGCGCGTAATAGTGCCGGCCTTGAAAATCCTGATGCGTGCGGATGACTTCGTAAGTTTCGCGCGAAACGTAAGGCTTCATCATCTCGGCGGCGATGGCCGGATGATTGACGACGGAAATCACTTTGCCGATGTCGTGGCAGAGCGCGGCGACCACCAACTCTTCCGAAGCGCCATCGCGCAGGGCGCGCGTGGCGGTTTGTAAACCGTGCTGAAGCTGGTCAATTGCGAAACCGTCCACCTGCGCGGCCAATTGTTTCAGCATCGCTTTGATGGTTGCGGGCATGCCGGCCTGGCGTTTGGCAACTTCGCCGCCGATGTTCATCCAATCGGCGGCGCTACTTTGATCCATTCGGGTAAAGGACATGGCGGTTTTCTCCTGTTACTTTTTCGGGAAGTTGGGATTCGCCTTCACTTCGGCAATTTGTTTGTTGTGGCGGATGTTGTGCAGCGGAACGTAAATCAGCCATTGATAGGCGTTGAGCGTGCCGAAGACAGGAAACGGATTGTCGAAGGTGTGCATTTTGAGCGGCTTGTCGGTTTCCTCTGCAAACTTCAACGTCCTGGCTCGCGCTTCCTTGAACTTGGTCACGATCTCTTCGCGCGTCAGCTTGCCGCTGGGGACTATGCTTTCCGGCGCTTGGGCTTTGCCTTTGCGTCCGCCCAGCACGTCTTCCAACAATTCGGTTTTGCCTTTGGTTTTGGCTTCCCAATCGGGATTGGGTTTGGCGGCGAGCGCCGCGCCTACAGCGCCGAAGATTCTGCCTTCGGCCAACATGATGTGTTCGGCGACTTCCAACACCGACCACTTTTCCGGCGCGGATTTGAATTTCAATTGTTCATCACTGAGCTTTTCCAATGCTTCCAGCGTTTCAGCTTGCGAGTCTTTCAACAGCTTGATGACTTTGGCGCGTTCTTCCGCCGTGATTTTTCCGTCATCAGCGGCCAGTGCGCCATTACAGAAAACACAGAGGCTTAAAACGATCAGCATCCGCACGATTTGTTTTAACGAGTTCATATTCTTCCTCTCTTGTTCAGTCTCATTTGTTGAGAAGTTGCAGGATCAATCGCCGGACTTCTTCCGGGCGGCGCTCGCTCGCTCCGATCAGCGTGGCTTCGATCAATCCGTTTTGGTTGATGACGATGTGCGTCGGGAACGACGAAGCGTTGAACTGATTGTTGATGATCGCTTCGGCGTCGGGAACGATATGGTACGCGAAGGGTGTTGTTTTCAAAAATTCGCGCAAGGTTTCGGCGCTGTCGAACGAGGGGGCCAGAAAGACCACCGGCTTGCCGCTGAATTCGCGCACCAGTTCGTTGAGCTTTGGAATCTCCTTCCGGCAGGGGCTGCATCCGATGAACCACAAATTCAAGACGACGATCTTGCCGCTCATCGCGTTCAGGTCGAATCGCTTGCCGTCCAGCGCGGCCAGCTTCAAGGAAGGCGCGGCTTGTTTGAAACCGCTCGCAGCGGCGGTTTTATCTTTCGTCGCGCCGAGCAAGTATTCGTCAAAGCCGTTCAAGCTGCCGCGACGTTCCTTGTAAATCGCTTTCAGCCGCTCTTCGGCTTCCTGCGAACCGCGCCGCCAGGCTTCGATGAAGGCGGTTTCGGCATAAGTATTTTTGCCGACGGCCATCAGAATCTTGGCTTCCAGCAGGTGCGCGGCAAAACCGTTGTCGCGCGCAAAGGCTTTGGCCGAATCCACTGCTGTGAATGCGTCGTCAAATCGCCGCTGCCGAAACGCCAGGTCGGCGCTCAGCAAGTAAGCTTCGGGCAAGAGCGTTTCGGTTTGTTTGCCGTTGATGTCGCCGTGCAGCCGCAGCTTTCCTGCCAGCAACAATTCAATCGCGCGTTCGAGCAAGGGCGCGGCGGTTTCATACTTTTGATATTGCGTCAGGCAAGCCAGCGCCAAAGTGAAATACGCTTGTGGATTTTCCGGCTCGTACTTTTGCCACGAACCGGCGACCTGCTCGATCAGCGCCAGCGGCGCGCGCTGTTCACGCGCCAATGTCAGCGTGGTTTGACGCGCAAACTCCGACACCGGATTGGCGCGAATCACTTCCAGCTTCAACATCGCTACTTCCGCGCGACCATCCGTGCCGGCGGGTTGAGTGGCGATTTGGTCTTCGTAATCTCGAATGGCTTGTCCGGCGAAAGGCGAGTCGGGAAAGCGCGAAACCAATTGCCGTATCAGTTCGCGGCTTTTGTCTTCGCGGCCAATCAGTAAATTCCCAATCGAAAGCGCCGCCAGCAATTCGGCATTTTCTGGCGCGCGACTCAATCTCTTCAGATCGGCGTTGATGATGCCGCCGGCTTTTTCGCTTTCGACCAGCGCCGCCGTCATCCACTTTGCGCGGTAGGCGGAATAATTGTCCGGGTAAAGCGCGGTTTCCTGTTTGAAAAATTCCTGGTAGCGACCGGAGGAAATCTTGCCGATCAATGCGCCGCGCGCCGGTTGGCCGTCGGCGCGCGCAACAATGGTCGTGGCAAATGCCTGCTCATCCCAACCGCCGCTCAAGCTGATGAAATGCACGGCGATGGCGGCCAAACCTTCCTTCACTTTCAACTCGGCCCGATGCAGCCTGCCCACTTTGGTCATTCGCGCGGAAACATTTTCGCCGTGGTCGGCGAAGCTCAGCCGGGCGCAAACGTAAACGTCTTCTTCCGTCGAAAACTTCGCGCCGGGCGCGCCGGCGTCGTAACTGATGGCCAGCGTTTGCCCCCAGCGGGGTTGTTCCGGTTCCAGGCGAGACACCTGCGCCCGCGCGGCGACCGGCAAAACGAGCAAGAAAAAAATCAGTTGGAGTATTTTGTTTTTCACGATGTTTCAAAAAGGCGGCTGATGTTACGCCATAAGGAATGGAACTGTCAGCCTGGCATTTTCTTCGCCCTCGGAGTTCATTTTTCTTTTTCCGGTAAGACAAATCCCTCGCGCTTCCTGTAAACTTCGCGCCGATTTCGTCGGTCGCAGGCGGAATTCACCTTCAAGTTTTTGCGAACCGAACTCTCAAACAATGCGGAAAAAACGCGACTATCTCTTCACTGGGATTGTCTCTCAAGAGTTGCGTCCGATGGGCAAGAAGAGAACCGTTCCTGGGAGCGCAGTCCTTCCAGACTGCCGGTCTGAGGAGCGAGCCTCTTCGGGAAAAGCTCTCTGGAAAAGAAAGATTGCACTTGCTATGCCCCGCAGCCTGGAAGGACTGCGCTCCCAGGAATTAGCCTCCAGGAATTAACCATCAAGGAAAATTTTCGATGAAACGACAAATCTCCCTCATTGCACTGATACTGTGTTTACTGGCCGGATTGGCGCTCACGAACTTCAACACGTCTCGCGCCGCGCAAACTTTCACCGTCACCAAACTGGATGACGACGGTTCGACCGGCACGTTGCGCTGGGCCGTCGGACAAGCCAACAGCACGTCCGGCGCTGACACCATTGAGTTTCAAGCCGGCCTGACCGGCACGATCACGCTGACCGCAGGCGCGGGCGGAACGTTGATGCTGACCGACACCACCGGCGCAACAACGATCAACGGGCCGACATCAGGCGGCAGCATCAGCGTCAGTGGCAACAACGCCCTGCGAGTATTCGCGATTAACGGCAACGTCACCGCCAACCTCAACAACCTGACAATCACGGGCGGCAATGTCGGCAGCGGTCAGGAAGGTGGCGGCATTTTTAATCTGGGATTATTGACGGTGACAAATTGCACCATCACCGGCAATCAGGCGGGAAGAGCAGGTGGGGGCATTTCCACAAACGGAACTTCCTCTCTGACCTTGATAAATTCGACCGTCAGTAACAATCAGGCGTTCGATGGCGCGGGCATTTTTGATAACAGTCGGCCCTTCACTTTCACCAATTCAACGATTAGCAACAACAC
>CAZRXE010001436.1:0-2255 GCA_964603695.1 uncultured Heliomicrobium sp. | reverse complement strand
AAAGAATTCCCGCGCTTTCGCCAATTGCGCTTCGCCGAAAGATGAGCAATCGGCAATCCACGAGATTGCTTGATGCACAAGCGCACGGGCTTTACGTTTTGTAGGCGGATTTGAGTGAGATCCCAGGCTGAGTGGAAAACTTCCGGCGGAGATTACCGACAATCGCGATGGTGCGGGAATCGTGCCGCCTGCGCTGCTACTGCGTGCGCGCTTTGCCGAATTCTCGCAGCCAGCGTTTGAGGTCTTGCAGGCTAGAGAAATCAAAGAGGGCGTCGCTCAACTCTTCCACCTGTTCGAGCGAAAGCCGGTTGATACGCTTCACCAATCGTTCATCTATTTCGCCACAGCGTCGCTGCAACTGGCGAATAACTAATCTCTTTTCTCCTTGTTCGAGTCCTTGTTCGAGTCCTTGTTCAGTACCTTTGGACAGACCGCGTTCATATCCCATGAGTTCCCAAGTCGTGATGTAAGGCATTTTCTTTTGCTCCTTTTCGAGTTCGTATTTCAGTTGCTCGTTTAGCTCCGGCGGCAAGACCATCACCCAATCCAGAAAGCGCAACAGGCCGATAACATAAGCGCGATTGCGTCCGCCGCGCAATAAGCCGCGAATCAATTCGCGCTTGGCGGCCATCCGCTTTTGTGGATCGCCTTTGGCGTCCAGCAATCGCAACTGAGCCAGCACAACCAGTGCGAACGGATTGCGGACGGCATGGAGTTCGGCTTCCCGGCCTCGATACTCTGCAATCCGCGCAACCGGGAATTTACAACTCAAGCGAAAGCCCCAGCGTCCGGTTTCGTATGTGCCGACGCCGCCCCCACCGCGCCCCGTCACCACCACCAGGCTGACAACTTCACAGTGGTGTTTGTCGAAGATGCGGTAGTTGTAAATGTATGTGCGCTCGTTGAACTGCTTTTCAGGCCGACCTTGAATTTCGACGTGAATCAAGAGCCAGGTTTCGCGACCGTCTTTCAGCCACACGCGCACAAGTTTGTCCGCGATGCGTTTGCCCGTGGCGTGTTCGCGTCCGAGCTGCGCCAGTTCCTTGTCCAGCGATTCGTAACCGCGCCGCCAGTCAATGTCTGCGTGAATCGCCAGAAAGAAGAACTCGACGAACTCTTCAAAGAAAGCATCAAGCATTTCTTTCCAGCCGTTGTCCTGATCCTGCTCCGGCGTGTTGCTCGCTGTTGATTTTTCCTTCATCGCACACCCTCCAATAGTTCAACCGGTGTTTCGCATTCCCGCCGCGACGCCGTTGATAGTCAGCAGGATTGCGTAGAGCAGTTTTTCGCGGTTTTCGGCGGAGACCTTGCCTGCGCGGCTGCGTGCCAGCAGTTCGACTTGCAAATAGCTCATCGGATCAACATACGGGTTGCGAACTTCTATCGAACGTTGCAGCACGGGCGAATTGTCCAGCAATCGTTTTTCGCCGGTGATTTGCAGCACGACGCGGCAGGAGCGTTCGTATTCCGTGATCAGCAATTTGAATATCCGCCCGCCGAGTTTACGGTCAGGCGCGCGTTCGGCGTACTGGCGGGCGATTTGAAAATCGGCTTTGGCCAGTGTCATTTCAACGTTGGAAATAGTGCTGTGGAAAAACGGCCAGCTTGCGTACATTTCGCGCAACACAGCCAGATTCTTGCGCGGACTCTCAGCGATGAAATTTTCCAGCGCCGTGCCCACCGCCAGCCAACCGGGCAGCAGATGGCGGCTTTGCGTCCAACCGAAAACCCAGGGGATGGCGCGCAGATCGTCCAAACTCTTTGATCCTTGTTTGCGCTTGGCCGGTCGCGAACCGATGCGCAGGTGTTGCAACTCTTCGACCGGCGTCGCCTGCGTGAAGTAATCCAGGAAGCCTTCGGTTTCGCGAACGAAGCGGCGATAAGCAGCGAAGGCTTGTTCGGAAATGCGTTCCATTGCTGTTTGCCAGCCGTCCATCGCGGTTTCGTTTTCCGCCGGGTGCGGCAAACTGGCGGCAATCACCGCCGCCGTATTCAGTTCCAAACTCCGCATGGCGATTTCGGGCAAGCTGTATTTGGAAGAGATGACTTCGCCTTGTTCGGTGATTTTGATGCGCCCAGCCACGGTGTCGGACGGTTGCGCCAAAATGGCTTCGTGACTTGGGCCGCCGCCGCGTCCGACAGTGCCGCCGCGTCCGTGAAACAATCGTAATTCAACGCCGTGCGCGCGCGCCGTTTGCCACAGTCGCGTTTGCGCTTTGTAAAGTTCCCAGCTTGACGTGAGGATGCCGCCGTCC
>CAZRXE010001435.1:0-2704 GCA_964603695.1 uncultured Heliomicrobium sp. | reverse complement strand
TGGAAATCATCGTCACCGACGGTATGTCCACGGACTCAACACGCGAAGTCGTGCGCTCGCTGCAAAGCCGCTTTCCGAACCTTCGGCTAATAGACAATCCCGGCAAGATCGCGCCGACGGGCTTGAATCGCGCCATTGCCGAAGCGCGAGGCGAGATCATCGCCCGCGTGGACGGACACTGCGAAATCGCGCCGGATTACATTCGGCGTTCGGTCGAACATTTGCAAAGCGGCCAGGCGGACGGCGTCGGCGGCCCGATTGAAACCATTGGCGAAACCGCCACGGCAACGGTTATCGCCACGGCCATGAGTTCCGCCTTCGGCGTCGGAGGTTCGGCCTTTCGCACGGTCAAAGGCAAAACGATGTTGGCTGATACGATTGCCTTTCCGACCTACACCCGCGCAATCATCGAGCGCGGCGGCGATTACGACGAAGAACTGGTGCGCAATCAGGACGACGAATATAACTACCGGCTGCGCAAAATGGGCGCAAAGCTGCTGCTCGCCGCCGACGTGCAATCGCGGTATTACAGCCGAGGCACGATCAAGAAACTTTTCAAACAATATTTTCAGTACGGCTTCTGGAAAGTGCGCGTCCTGCAAAAACATCCTCGCCAAATGTCCCTACGCCAATTCATCCCGCCTCTGTTTGTCGCCTCCCTGTTATTTTCCCTGCTGCTGGCTTGCTTCTCGGCTTACGGCCTATGGCTGCTGGCCGGAATAATTGGTTGCTATCTCATGGTGGATTTGGTAGCTTCCGGTTGGACAGCAATCAAGAGTAACCGATTCTGGTTACATCTAAGTTTTCTCCCAATCGTATATCCCTCACTTCATCTGAGTTACGGATTGGGATTCCTGTTTGGGCTAGTCAAATTCGCGAGCCGTTGGCAAAAGGCGGAATAAACGCCGCCGGTTGCAGCTAATGTTCGCGATTCATCGGGTGTCGAGCTGGACGTGTGCCGATGTTTAGCCTGCCAAGCTGTCCTTACGAGTCCGGCTTTCGGACGTTTGCCCCGCCTGCGTGTTCTTATATTTCCGGTAATTGCCCCGCAAGAGAATTTTTCCCGACGCCTTCGCCGCTCGCGGCGAATTGGTGCGTTCATTTTCAAGCAGTACCGTTTATGCATAGTTCCTTCGAGCAATCACCAAAGCATACCCCTAATTCCAATCCCAACTTCTGGCGTGCAATCTCGCGCCTGCGCCAATCCGTCAGTGTCAGGGTGCTGACGCTGTGTTTGGCATTGTTGGTCGCATTCAACGCTCCATCGTTGTTTCGGCAATTGCTGGCCGCGCCCGCTCCGCCGCGCATTGATCTGACGGCGACCGGCTTGTCTGAAACTTCCATCCGGCTGAGCTTCCAATTGGTCAATGCCAGCAATGTCAGCACGCTGCAAATTTCTCGATCCACATCGCCGAGCAGCGGCTTTGCGGTGATTCGCAACGCAGCGGCCAACGTTACGTCGCACACGGACACGGGACTGACTCCGGCCACGACGTACTATTACCAAGTCAAAGCAACATCAGTACTGGGCACGCAAACCGTCACGTCGGACATTGTTTCGGCCAGAACGCTGGGAGCCGTGCCGACCCCAACGCCAACTCCAACGCCGACAGCAACGCCGACTCCGACACCGGTTCCAACACCAACCGCAACACCAAAACCAAGTCCAACTCCAACGCCTACGCCAGCGCCAACACCGACGCCGACACCTGTTCCTACTCCCACGCCCACACCCACGCCTGTGGCAACTCCCACGCCATTGCCCACGGGAACCTTGCCGGGGATTTACGTGGCAACTAACGGTTCGCCAAGCGGCAACGGAACGGCGGCTCGTCCGCTGGACATCGCCACGGCGATTTCCGCGCAGACCAGTCCGGCGCGTCCGGGCGACACCATCTGGATTCGCGGCGGCACATACCGCGCCAATGAATTTCGCGCCACGGTGCAAGGCGCGGCTGGCGCGCCCATCACCATTCGCGCCTATCCCGGCGAGCGCGTCATTCTGGATGCGCCGATTACCGCCTGGGCGATTTTGATTAACGAAGGCGCGTGGACGATTTTTCAGGGATTGGAAATCACCTGCTCCGATCCTGACCGCACCAAAGGCCGTCCGGCGGGCGTGAACATTTACGGGCCAAACACCAAGGCCATCAATTTGATTGTTCACGACGTGGGCAGCGGTTTCGGTTTTTGGACGCCGGCGGTGGACGCGGAAATTTACGGTTGCCTCATTTATCGCAACGGCTGGCAAGGCGCAGCGCCGGATCGCGGTCACGGCCACGGCATTTATATGCAAAACGAAACCGGCACTAAGCGCGTGGTGGACAACATAGTGTTCGACCAATACGGCTACGGTATTCACGCCTATACCGAAAAGAACACGATCAAAGGCTTCCACATCGAAGGTAACACAGCCTTCGGCAATGGTTCGTCTTCGCTGCCTGCGAACATTGACGATCACAATATTTTGATCGGCGGACTGAAACCGTCCGAACGAGTGTCGGTCATCAGCAATTACCTCTACCACCCGTTCAATCTGGAATACACCACGAATTGCAGCTTCTTCCACACCTCCAAAGACAATAAGGATGTGGTGGTGCGCGACAATTACATGGCCGGCGGCAGCGTCGTCACCTGGATGCAGGAATGGTCGTCGGTGGTGATGACTGGCAACACCTTCATCGGCGCACAGAATTTGCTGACC
>CAZRXE010001434.1:0-5336 GCA_964603695.1 uncultured Heliomicrobium sp. | reverse complement strand
GGCGGCGGCGGTTTGTTTGTTCCGGCGGCAAACGGCGACGGTTTGGCTGTTTGGCGGATGCGTCGCTGTCGGTGGATTGTTGTGGACGCTTAATGACGCCGGCGTTGGGCAAGATCGAGTGAGCCGTTTGTTCGAGCGAGGCGAACTGCGCGCGGATGAACCCATTGAACTGATCGCCACGCTCAATGCCGCGCCCGAACTTGCGCCGGAGCGTATGTACCTGAGCCTGGAAGTCGAACGCTGCGCGACCCTCGGCAAGGAGTTTCCGGCGAGCGGCGCTGTGCAGTTGGTCGTGCCGTTCAACGAAGACGAAGAAGCGCGGAGCGAATATGACCGACTGGCGCTGGATTACGGCGTGCGCATTCGGTTACTCGCCAATTTGACGGACAAAGGCGGATACCTGAATCCGGGTGCGCCGAAGTTCGACGAGATGCTGGAATATCGGGGCTACGACGCGGCGGGATTCGTCAAAAGTCCGCTATTGATCGAACGGTTTGGCGAAGGGCGGCGAAACGCGGCACTGGCCTGGCTCTACCGGCTGCGTGCGCAGGCGATTGCCGTTTGTTTGCGCAGCTTCAAACAGCCGGCATCCGGCATTCTGGTGGCGGCGCTGTTCGGCAACCGTTACTTTTTGTCACGCGGAACGGCGGAATTGTTTCGCGCAGGCGGGACGTTTCATTTGCTGGTCATTTCAGGTCTGCACGTGGCAATGATTGCGTTGGCTGTGTTGTGGCTGGCGCGGCGGCTGAGCCGCGTGCGCTGGGTTCAGTACGCCGTGGTGACGGCGGTGATGTGGGCTTATGCGCTAATGGTCGGCGCACAGCCTGCGGTGACGCGGGCGGTGGTGGTGTTGAGTGTCGCTTATGTCGGCCAATTGCTTTTTCGCGCATCGCTCGGCGCGAATACGCTGGCCGCTTCGGCGATTGTCCTGTTGGTCTGGCAGCCGCGCGATTTGTTCAATCCCGCCTTTCAACTTTCTTTCCTTACCGTGTTGATGATCGTGGTTTTCGCCGCGCCGATGTATCAACGATTGAAACAACTCGGCGAATGGCAGCCGTCGGCCTCCACGCCTTATCCGCCGCGCGTGCCGCGAGCGGTGCGTTGGCTGGCCGAAGTCCTGTTCTGGAACGAGCGCGAATTTCGCCGCGAAATGGCCGCAGCGCACATCCGTTTTGAACTGCGAAAAGCGCGCACCGCGCGTTGGCTTAACCGTTGGCGTTTGCAATTCGTGACGGCGTGGATGGCGGTCACGCTGTTCACCACCACTGTGATTCAAGTCGGATTGCTGCCGTTAATGCTGGTGTACTTTCATCGCGTCTCGATTGTTTCTCCGCTGACCAACATTGTCGAAAGCTTATTGGTTTCCGGTTTGATGCTGCTGGGCGCGGTGTACCTGTTGATTCACGCCGTCATCGGCGCGACGGCGATGAAACTGGCGGGTGTCGTCAACTGGTTCGGTCGGCTGACTGTCAAAGCGGGCGAGCCGCTGTTGGCCTGGCGCAAAGCCAGCGTGCGCGTGCCGGATTGGGGCGACTCCGCCGCAGTGGTTTTCACTGCCTACTTCGCCGCCGTCTTGCTGCTGATTTTACTGGTCAACAAATGGAATCCGTTTACCAAAGGCGATCAACCGAACGACGCCAAACGAGTGTTGTTTGGCCGCATCGCCGCCGTCGCCGCGTCCGGCTTGTTGGTGATTTTGTCCTGGCTGTTGATAGTGCATCCGTTTGCGCCGGAGTTTGAACGCGGACGATTGAGCGTGACCTTCCTGGACGTGGGGCAAGGCGATTCGATGCTGCTGACCTTTCCACAAGGCAAAATGATGTTGCTCGACAGCGGCGGCAAAATCACCTTCGGCGCGCGCGAAGAGTCGGAAGAGCAGGAAGAAGTCTTTGTCGAAGACCGCATCGGCATCGCCGAAGCTGCTGTGATGCCTTACCTCTGGCATCGCGGCATCAAACGCCTGGACTTGATCGCCGCCACCCACGGCGACGCCGACCACGTCGAAGGCTTCGCCGACATCACCCGCAGTTTTGAAATCGGCCAGGCATTGCGCGCGGTGTCGGCCACAGACAAACCCGACCTTTTCGATCAAACCGTCGCCTCCGCCCGATTGCCGCTGCGTCGTTTGAAGCGCGGTGAGGTGCTGGAAGTTGAGGGCGCACGGATCGAAGTGTTGTCGCCTGCGGGCGATGAAACCTCCACGGCGATGTCCGACAACAATCAATCGCTGGTGTTGCGTGTTCGCTTCGGCGAGCGAAGCTTTTTGTTGACGGGCGACATTGAAAAAGCGGCGGAAGCCGGACTGCTCGCTGCCGGCGAAGACCTGCGCGCCGACGTGTTGAAAGTCGCGCATCACGGCTCACGAACTTCTTCGACGGCTGAGTTTCTGGATCAAGTAAAGCCGCGTCACGCCGTAATTTCCGTCTCCGCTCAAAACCCTTATGGCCACCCGCATGCCGAAGTGATCGAACGTTTGCGCGAACGTCAAACCGACATCCTGCAAACCAGCCGATGTGGCGCGATTACGATTTCCACCGATGGCAAGGATTTGCGCGTGCGGACTTTCGTCGAATGCAAATGAGGCTGACACTTTGGCGTAGCAAGGCAGAGATGTAACGTGTTATAGCGATTTGCAGGTGCGTGCGACTTCTTGATTTGGTGGGACAGGTTCTGAACCTGTCCCACCCCTGAATGTGCCGGTCGCGTCCGACTGAAAACCGCTATAAGGAGCGTGGAAAAATGACTGTAGCTGTTGAACATCTGGATTCGCGTAAGTACGGGCGTTTGCTGGCGCGCGTCTTGCCGGTCGTGATTCAAACCGAACAGGAATATGACCGGATTGACGCCGAAATCGGACGTTTGCTGAAGAAAGGCCATCGCAATCTTTCGTTGGAAGAACTTGCCTTGCTCGAATTGATGACCAAGCTCATCGAAGATTACGACACGCAAAATTACTCCTTTCCCAAAAGCCAGCCGCACGAAGCCCTGCGCGCGTTGATGACGCAGAACGACCTGACCCAAACCGATCTGCTGCCGATCTTCAAATCGCGCGGCTATATCAGCGAAGTCTTGAGCGGCAAGCGCGCCATCAGCAAACGTATCGCCAAAGCGTTGGGAGAACGCTTCTCGGTCTCGGCGGAACTGTTCATTTGATCCCATCCGTCAATTCCGCTTGCCATCCAGATTCGCCCACTCGCCCGATTGAATGAAACTCGCCCAGTAGTACGGATGGCTGTAATCCTTCGGCTTGGACGGCGCGCTCTTTTCGCCTGCGCCCTTGCCGGTCTTGGTTTTCAAGATGCGGTCTTTGTCCTGTTGCTTTTTGGTCACCAGCAATCGGTCTTCGTCCTCGTCCGATGCGGCTTTGGCTTTCAGCATCTGTAACTGCACCGCGCGCAACGCCGCGCTGCGCCCTTCGCCGCGCAGCAAGCGCCGGTAATATTCGATCATCAAATCGCGCGTGCCTTTGTCCGACACCGGCCACAAACTCATGACCTGCGTTTCCGATCCGGCCAGTACCAGAGCGCGCCGCAATCCATAAACGCCTTCGCCATTTCGCACATCGCCCAAGCCGGTTTCGCAAGCCGACAAGACCACCATTTTCGTGCCCCACAAATCCAGCCCGGCGGCTTCCTGCGCCGTCAGAATGCCGTCGTCACCGTCGCCGCTCTTTTGCAGATTCGCCCCCGCCAACGCCAAGCCCGACCGCAGCAGCGGATTTTCAATCTTGCCGACCGGAAGTTCATCCGGGTTGAGGCGGACTTGTTTCAACTCGCGCCCGTCACCTGCGTCGGTTTTAAGGTCTTCCAAAAAGAATCCGTGCGTGGCGACGTGCAAAATGCGCGGACTGCTTACGCGCTTCAACGCCGCTTCGGTCGCTTGTGCTTGCGTCAGCACGGTGGCGTCGTTCATCAAAGCTTTCAATTCGCTCGCTTCTTCGGCGGTTCCACTCAGCGGCGGGAAGTAATAATCCGACAACAAACCACCTTCGCGGCTTTGTTCCGTTACGCCGGGACGATATTTCAAGATGCGCTCCTGCGCTTTGCCATTGCCGGCCTCATCGCCGAAGTCAGGATTGGCCACCACCATCGCCGATTGCTTGTTGGGTTGTTTGACCTGCAACCGCAACAAGTCGCGCCCGCTGGTCAGATAGCTGAATTCATAGTTTTCGGCTAGATAACGATTCTTTTCGTCCACCAGCGCAGCAAATGGAACCAGGTTGAGCGCGCCATCGGGCGAAAGCAGCACACGCTGTGTTTGGCCGAGCAACGAGCGCACGGGCTGCATCACTTTGGCATCAACCGCGCGGGCAAGTTTCTTCACCTCGCCGGCGGAAAACACCAGCTTTCCGGTTTTCTCGTCTTTCTTGCTGATCGCCTGGCGTAAGGCGGCAACTGTTTTATCAATCTCTTTTGCCTCGCCCAGATCAACCCATTGCGCCTCGCCGCGTTGCCGCAAGACGTAAGCCACATAATGCGATTCCTTGTAGTCGTAGCGAAAGAACTCAATCAAAGCGGCATCGGCTGGAATGACGGCCTGCACAGCAGCAATCGTCACCGGCTTGGATTGAATGCGAAACTCCGCGCTTCGGTTGCCGAGTTCCGCTTCCAGCTTTTCAACGCTCTCTTCCAAGCGTTTGATGGCTTGCTGATATTCAGTCGGAGAAGCTTTTTGCAAACCACCAAGCACGAGTTTGCCAAGCTGCGCGCGCTCCGATTTTAGTTGGTCGAGCAAAGCGCGATCTTGCGGATTGGCCCGGCGACGCAACGCTTCCGTGCTGTCGTTGAGTGCCTCAAGCACGCGCCCTTTGCGTTGCAGAATCGCGGTCAGAGCCAAGTCACGCGCCGTCTGATCGGCAGGAGCCGAGCGCACGTGCAGCCTGACGGAATAGGCCGTCTTATCCACCAGAGTTTTCAGATACGCGACTTTCTGCCGCTCAGAACCGGTGGCGAGATTGAGCGCGATGTTGTGTTCTTCAATCGCCTGGGCGCGCGAACGAAAGTTCACTGCGCTAATGACCTCCCCCTTTGCCTCGTAAAGTCCGGCCAGATTGGTAAGCGAGTTGGCGGTCTCAGGGTGATCCGGGCCAAGCGCCTTTTCATTGATGGCGAGCGCGCGGCGATAGAGCGGCTCGGCCTGCGCGTAGTCGCCTTTAGCTTGGTAAAGCCCGGCCAGATTGTTGAGCGAGTTGGCGGTCGAAGGGTGATCCGGGCCAAGCGCCTTTTCAGTGATGGCGAGCGCGCGGCGATAGAGCGGCTCGGCCTGCGCGTAGTCGCCTTTGGTTTGGTAAAGTTCGGCCAGATTGCCGAGCGAGCGGGCCGTATCAGGGTGATCCG
>CAZRXE010001433.1:0-2686 GCA_964603695.1 uncultured Heliomicrobium sp. | reverse complement strand
CTGTTGAGTTTAGCTTGAGCGTGAAGCAGGTGCTTGTTGCGTGAACCAGACACGCGCTTCGGCAAATCATCATAATCCTTGTTGGGATCGTAGCGCCGAATACGCAGACGAGTTTTACGGCTCGGCAAGTAATGCCCGTGCCTTGGCCGTTCGGTGACGACCTTCGACATATCTTTTCGCATAGGTATTGGCTGAAGTTTTGCTGAGTTGAGCTGAACTCTTTTGCGAATGAGCAGGACGAAGAGTTTTAGCCTTCCTCCTTTCTGTCTCTTCTTCTGCTCATTCGTTGTTTATCCTTTGACGCAAACCACTTGACGCAGCGTGTGCGCAATCTCGACCAGATCGCTCTGCGCGTTCATCACGTCTTCGATGGGTTTGTAAGCTGCCGGCGTTTCATCAATCACGTCTTCGTCCTTGCGGCATTCAATGCCTTCAGTGGCTTTGGCGTGATCGGCGGTGGTGAAGCGCCGCTTGGCTTCGTTGCGCGACATCGCGCGGCCCGCGCCGTGACTGCACGAATGGAAGCTTTCTTCGTTTCCAAGGCCGCGCACGATGTAAGACCGTGCGCCCATCGAACCCGGAATGATGCCCCAATCACCTTTGCGCGCACGCACCGCGCCTTTGCGCGTGACGAAGACTTCCTCGCCGTAATGCTCTTCGCGCGCAATGTAGTTGTGGTGGCAATTCACCGCGACTTCGGTCAGCGTGAACTTCGGCACTTCGCCGGAGTCGCTGACGGCGTCCACCAGTTGTTCCATCATCAGCTTGCGGTTGTACATCGCAAATTCCTGCGCCCAACTGACGGCTTCGACGTAATCGTCGAAATGCTCCGAACCTTCGCTGAAATACGCCAGGTCTTTGTCAGGCAGGTTGCGAATGTGCGCTCGCATATCGCTCTTGGCCATTTCAATGAAGAACGTGCCGATGCGATTGCCTACGCCGCGCGAACCGCTGTGCAACATGAACCAGACCTGCTCGGCTTCATCCAGGCAGACTTCGATGAAGTGATTGCCCGTGCCCAGCGTGCCCAGATGGTTGACGTGATTGCCGCGATCCAGCTTCGGATACTTTTCAAGAATCGCCTTGTAGCCGATTTCGAGCTGCCGCCAGACGCCCTGCTGCCGGCGCGGGATTTCGCCCCAAGCGCCCTTGTCGCGCCGCCCACCGTGATCCGTCCGTCCGTGCGGAATGGCTTTTTCAATCGCCCGGCGAATGTTGCGCAGAGTGTCCGGCAGATGACTGGCGTTCAGCGAAGTCTGCACCGCCATCATCCCGCAATTGTGAACGAACACACCGGCTTCTAGCGCAAAGTTGTGACGCTCAGGCACGGTCAAGCAATAAACATCCTCACGCTCTTCGAGTGGGACAACCATGACAACCTGATGGTTATAACCGTGAACCCAACGGCGATGATTATTCAGACCCAGCCCGCTACGAACCTTCTCTCCGCACTTCTCGCACTCGTAAAGCCGATTGGCAATTTCCTGACTCTTTTTCCGGCCGCGCTCGCTCTGGTTGTAGGCAACAAGATACTGTTTCCCACGCTCGCCATTTCCAACGACCGCAGACTTGAAGTGTTCAGGTTGCGATTCCATATAGCTGAGAATGTTATGAGTCCCACGCTCCGCCATATACTGATGTCCTTCAACCGTTTTCGCCTTTGCGGCAAGAGCACGCTTCCGCTTTTCTTCAAATTCCGGCGACTGCCAATAAGTGTTTCTATCCACTAAACTGCGGTGGTACGCCGAATGATCGCGATTCCCCATAAACTCCAGGTTGTCAGGACTGTTATCCGTTTCATCGAAGTTTTTGTGATGAATTATGGTCTTCTGCTCCTCAAACCGAGGAACCTCGCCCAGTAACCCTGATCGAGCGACAAGCCAATGTGCTCTTTGCAGCCGGCCAGAATATGGCTGCTGAACTTTCGTGTACCCATCTTTATCAATCTCACGGTAAAGCGGCATCAACGAAGTTCCCGGTTGCAGCATTTCCGCCACAAGCCACGATCCGTCCCGCAGCATGAACTGATGATCCGGCGTGCAGCGAATTTCCTGCCCATTGTCGAGTACTACTTTGACCAATTTGGCGTTTTGTCGAGTTTGCTTTGCGGTGGCCTTCGCCGCGACAACTCTTCCCGAATCTGTACAAGAGTAAACGATGACTTCACGTCCCGACTCCGCCAGTTCTCGAATCGGATAAGCCTTGCCGTCAAGCAACGGAACAAGCGTTTCTCCGGCAAAGCAGCCGATGTCGACGCCAACGGCCGCCGGAATGATCGCGCCTTTGGTCGGAATGACGCTGCCGATGGTTGCGCCCAAGCCCCAATGCACATCCGGCATCGCCGCGACCCACTTGTGGACAAAGGGAAGCTGCGCGACGTTCGTCAATTGCTTCTTGGCGTCGTCTTCCAGCTTGACGCCTTTCGTCCAGGCTTTGACGGGAACGCCGTTTTCGACTTCGATCAGGTTATAACGAGTATTTGCCATTTTGGTCTCATGGTTATTTGACTCACGACCAGTCAATTCGATGACAAACTGCTAGCTCAGCGACAAAGCTTCGCAGGAAATCAGACAATCCCACAAGTTCCATCAACGGGTATTCCGAGATGGGTTTTAAGGTTTTTTTTCCCTTTGGTGGCTCAAATGGGTAGCGTGAAACTTGAAACAGCCCCTCATACCGCCTCAGC
>CAZRXE010001432.1:0-5839 GCA_964603695.1 uncultured Heliomicrobium sp. | reverse complement strand
GCATAATCTGCCCTGTCTGGCAGTAACCGCATTGCGGCGCGTTCGCTTGCACCCAGGCTTGCTGCAACGGATGCGTGCCGGTTTTGCTCAAGCCTTCGATGGTCACCACGTCTTTGCCGGCGGCAGCGATCATCGGCGTTTGGCAACTGCGCACCGCCGCGCCGTTCAGATGCACAGTGCAAGCGCCGCACAGACCTTCGCCGCAACCGTACTTGGTTCCCGTCAGTTCGATTTCGTCGCGCAAGTACCACAACAAGGGCATTTCAGGGTCGCCGTCGAATTGGCGGCGCGCCCCATTCACCTTCAAAGTTATCATTGGTTTCTCCCGGAGTTTTCAGCAGTGTTGTTTTTGAATCCGCTGGTTCGCGGTCGCTACTTACCAAATGGTCAGCAAATCTTATCCGAGACGGAACGTTCCGGCCAGTCAAAGCGTCAACGAACCACTCCGCTCAAAGGGCTGCTGGCGCTGGCATAAAGGCGCTTCGGCATGCGTCCGGCCAAATAAGCCAACCGTCCCGACTGCACGGCCAATTTCATTGCTTCTGCCATTGCGCCGGCGTCTTCGGCTTCGGCAATGGCTGTGTTCATCAGCAAACCGTCCACGCCGAGTTCCATTGCGAAACAGGCGTCAGAAGCCGTGCCAACGCCGGCATCCACTATGATCGGCACTTCGGTGATGTGCTCGCGCATGATTCGCAGATTGTTCGGATTTTGAATGCCGAGGCCGGAGCCGATGGGCGCGGCCAAAGGCATTACCGCTGCCGCGCCTGCGTCAATCAGCTTTTTGGCCATAATCAAATCATCTGTGAAATAAGGCAGAACGGTGAAACCTTCCTTGACCAGAATTTTGGTCGCTTCCAGCGTGGCTTCGTTGTCTGGAAAGAGCGTTTTTTGATCGCCGATGACTTCAATCTTGACCCAATCCGATAAGCCGACTTCGCGCGCCAGCCGCGCCGTCCGCACGGCTTCTTCGGTGGAATAACAACCGGCGGTGTTCGGCAAAATGGCGAACTTCTTCAAATCAATGAAATCCAACAACGACGGCTGCGAACGATCCGTGATGTTCACGCGGCGGACGGCGACCGTAATCATCTCCGCGCCACTGCGGGCGAAAGCGTCCACCATCTGTTCGTTGCTGCGATATTTTCCGGTTCCAATAATCAGGCGCGAATTGAACTCGCGCCCGGCAATGATGAGTTTGTCGTTCATAAAAAAATGCCTGAATGAGTTGCTGTAAAAATTGGTTTTGATGGAGAGACATTACTATAGCGGCAAGTTGTCGCAGCGGGCAAACTACCGATTTGTGACGCTTCTTTTCAGTCGTCTTGACAGCCCGTGACTCGTTCGGCAGAATCCGCCCTCGTTTTTACGATACGTTCTTCGTCATAAACAAACGAGTAGAGGCGCGGTTTTCATCAGTAACCCATCCGAGAGCGCGAAGGTTCCGCGACGATGGGCGAAAGGGGTAAGCCGCCGAAGCTTGCGCGACGCTTCGAGGTTGCGCGGGTTGGTCGTCAGGGCTAAATCCCTGAGGCTGTCATCGCAAACACGCGGTGAAGTGCTCTCGGTAACCACGTCATCATTTTCGCGCCCCGATTGAATATTTCGGCGTGCGCCCGAAGACAAGGGTTAGCAGAGACTTCTCTGCTAACCCTTTTTTATTTTGTCGGAAGGAGTCAGTACCGCGACCAGCAGGGAGCGGAAAACAGTACCTATGATCGTCATGAAATTCGGCGGCACTTCGGTGGAAGACGCGACTGCCATTCGCCGCCTGACCTCCATTGTTCGCACTCAACATCACCGCCAGCCCATCGTCGCCGTTTCCGCAATGGGCAAAACCACGAATGGCTTGCTGGAATGCGCGCGGCTGGCGGCTGGCGGCGATTTGGCCGCTGCACAAAACAAGCTGGACGCCATCGCCGAACACCATTTCAAAACGGCGGATCAACTGGCCTTGGTCGAAGAAAAAGATTCGCTGCGACAATCGCTCGGCAATCGCTTCGACGAAATCAAAACGACGCTCGAAGAGATCAAACAAGCGGGCAAAGTCACGCCGCGTTTGTCCGACGCTATGTCTTCCAACGGCGAATTGCTGTCCTCGCCAATCGTCGCGGCGGCCTTTCGCGCCGGCGGGATGAAGGGTGTTTGGGTGGACGTTCGTCCGCTGATGCGCACCAACGACGATTTCACGCGCGCGGCGGTGCAGTTTGATGTTGCCAATCCGAAGTTGAATGAAGGCTTCACGGCGGCGTTGGCGGACGGCGGAGTGCCCGTCACACAGGGCTTCATCGGTTCGACGGCAGAAGGTGTGACGACAACCATCGGACGCGGAGGTTCGGATTATTCGGCTTCGATCATCGGCGCGGCGCTCAATGCGGAGGAAATTCAAATCTGGACGGACGTGGACGGCATTCTGACCACAGACCCGCGCATCGTCTCTGAAGCAGCCAAAGTCAAAACCATCTCCTTCGCCGAAGCTTCGGAGTTGGCGTATTTCGGCGCGAAGGTTTTGCATCCAAGCACACTGCTGCCCGCAATGGCCAAAGAGATTCCGGTTTGCGTGCGCAATTCGCGTCGGCCCGAAAACGAAGGCACGGCCATCGTTCGCAACGCGCCGCCTTCGGGCGCGGTCATCAAGGCGATTGCTTTCAAACGCGGCATCACCATCATCAACGTCGCTTCGGATCGCATGCTGATGGCTTATGGATTTTTGGCGCGGCTGTTCGATGTTTTCGCCAAACACGAAACTTCAGTGGATATGGTCGCGACTTCGGAAGTCAGCGTCTCAGTCACGCTGGACGACACGCGCAATCTGGACGCGGTCATCGCCGATTTGCAATCGTTCGGCGAAGTCTCCGTCGAACGCGATCAAGCGTTGATTTGTCTGGTCGGCGAAAAGCTGAAAGTCACGCCGGGCGTGGCTTCGCGTATTTTTTCGAGCATCGAACAGGTCAATGTTTCAATGATTTCGCACGGCGCTTCAACCATCAATGTCAGCTTCATAGTCGCCGACCGCGATGTCGAACAAGCCGTCAAAGCCTTGCACCGCGAATTTTTCAGCGAACTGGACGCGGAGACGTTTGAAGCTACGGCGGCGGCGCGGGCCGGCGCATAAAAGGAAACAATGAACATCGCAATTGTCGGCTACGGCAAAATGGGACGAATGATTGAACGCATCGCCACCGAGCGCGGGCATTCCATCGTCGCGCGCTTCGACATTGACAACAATGCGAACGGCGAAGGCTTGACGGCGAAAAGCCTGGCCGGCGTTGATGCCGCGATTGAATTTTCAACGCCGGAAACTACGCTTCAAAACATTCGGCGGCTGATTGAATTGCGTGTACCGACCGTGGTGGGAACGACGGGTTGGTATGCAGAACTTGAAGAAGTCGGGCAACAGGTTCAATCGAATAATGCCGCTTTGGTCTGGGGCGCGAACTTTTCCATCGGCGTCAATCTGTTTTTCAATCTCGTGCGCGATGCTTCGGCGCTGTTTGCGCGTTATGGCGAATACGATCCATTCCTGATCGAACATCACCACAAATTCAAAAAAGACGCGCCTTCGGGAACAGCTTTGGTGCTGGCACGTTTGATGCAGGAAAGTTACGGCAAGCGAACGCCGGCAGCAGTGAGTCTGCGCGCCGGACATATTCCGGGAACGCACGAAATCGGTTTCGATTCCGAAGCCGACACCATCACACTAACGCATACGGCGCGCAGTCGCGAAGGCTTTGCCGGCGGTGCGGTGCTGGCGGCGGAATTGATCGCCAACAAACAAGGGATGTATGAATTTTCAGAACTGCTTTTTGCAGCTTAAAGAGGAACGATGATGGAACTGAATAAACTGAGAGGATGTGGAACGGCGCTGATTACGCCTTTCAAACAAGACGAAACCATTGACGAAGCGGCGTTGCGGCGCTTTGTCGAATTTCAAATCACGGGCGGCGTGGATTTCCTGGTCGCCTGCGGTACGACCGGCGAAAGCGTGACGATGACGGAGGCGGAACAAGCGCGCGTTGTCGAATTGACACTGGAAACCGCCGCCGGTCGCCTGCCGGTGGTGGCCGGCGCGGGCGGTTACAACACGCGCGAGGTGATCGAAAAAATCCATCGTTACGAATCGCTCGGCGCGGACGCGATTTTGTCCGTCACGCCGTATTACAACAAACCCACGCAGGAAGGCTTGTACCAGCATTACCGCGCGATTGCCGAAGCGACGGCGTTGCCGATTATTTTGTACAACGTGCCGGGACGCACCGGTTGCAATATGGAACCCGCGACAGTGGTGCGACTGGCCGAATTCAAAAACATTGTGGGAACGAAAGAAGCTTCCGGCAACATTTCGCAGATTGCCGAAATCGCTTCTTTGGTGGATGAGTCATTCAAGATTTTCGCGGGCGACGACAGCGTCGCCCTCCCAGTAGCGGCTCTGGGCGGCGTGGGCGTGATTTCCGTGGCGTCGAATCTGCTGCCGCGATTGGTCAGCAATCTTTGCCGCGCCGCCATTGAAGGCCGTCTGGACGAGGCGCGACGACTCAATCGCCAATTGATGCCGATCTTCAAAGTGATGTTTATCGAAAGCAATCCGGTGCCGGTGAAAACCGCACTGGCAATGATCGGAATGATCGAGGAAGTCTACCGCTTGCCGATGGCTCCAATGAGCAAAGCCAATCGCACAAAACTGGAAACAGTGCTGGCCGAAGCGGGTGTTTTGGCAATGGCGGCGAAAGCGTGAACGCAGACAAAAATAGCGGCTTCGGAAAATCCGAAGCCGCTCATTCAGTCAAGGAGTGAAAGTGAGATGGAGGCGCAAACTTATGATTGCAATTCTTTCCCCGGTTTGAATCGAATGGTTTTGCCTTCCGGGATCGCGACCTGAGTGCCGGTGCGCGGGTTGCGGCCAATGCCGCGTTTGCGGGGTTTGACCACGAACACACCGAAACCGCGCAACTCAATACGTTCACCGCGCCGCATCGCGTCTTTCATCGCTTCAAAAAGAGCTTCCACCGCAATTTCCGCTTTCATCTTCGAGACGCCGGTTTTGTCAGCGACGTTGTTGATGATGTCCAGCTTAATCACGGAAACTCTCCTTCGATGTTTTTAGTTGTTTGAAGACCGCTTTGTTAAAGGAAATAAGTTGATCTCTGATCTGTAAAAGCAGGCGCATTATAGGAACGCCCTCTGGGAGTGTCAAGCTACGGATGTTGCGGCAAAGGCCATTGAATATGCCTCAAAAAGAGTTCCGGCGCGACCGCTTTGTGCAAACGACAGCGCCGGAAACAAGGCTACCGCAACGAACAGATTACATCTTCTTGTCCGCCGGTTTGGCCGGTTTGGGAATGGCAGGCGCGGTAATGTTATTGGTCACTTTGCTCGCGCCGCAGCTTTTGGCAATGACTGTTGCCGCGCCTTTGCTGCCGGCGTTTTTGGCCGTGCCGGTCAAGGTCGCTTCGCCATTGCTGACGGTTGCGCCAAAGCCTTGCGACTTGAGCTTTTCGGAATTGGCCAATTTATCCGTAATGCACCTCTGAATGTCAGCATCAGTTTTGGGAGCGGCGGTTTTGGCCGGTTTCTTTTCGGTCTTCTTCATCATTTCGCCGCCCTGCGCAGGTTGCGCTGCCTGGGCGAACGCGAAGGTTGACAAGACAAACATAAAACAAAAAGCAGCAAGAATTTGCTTCATAGGTTTTCCTCCTAATACTACTGTGTTAGGTCGTCTGGCTTATTCACGCCAGATTTGTTGAGATATAGCGATGAAGAACACTCAAACGTCGCAAACCACTCGCCAGCAGCGGTTTGACCAATACGTCGCGTTGCTGGCAGAGGCGGTCGATCATCC
>CAZRXE010001431.1:0-4591 GCA_964603695.1 uncultured Heliomicrobium sp. | reverse complement strand
GGCGCGTTCGGCCAGCGCCAAAATCTTAGCTTCCAACTCCTTGTTTTTCATCGGGCCGAACTTATTGAACAGCGGATCAATCCAGACCGGCTGGATGAGAATAAAGAACAGCAGGAAAGGAACCGACAGCAAGCCTGTATAAAGCCACCAGCGGCGCGGGCTTTTTTTCAGCAGCAGGTATGGAATCCATAACAGCAGGAAACCACCAATCAGACCAATGGCCAGCCCGATCATTTGGTCACCGAACCATTTGCCGAAGGTTTGATTCGACAGTCCGTAAGCGTGTTCGCGGACGAAGTCCTGATAATAGCTCAGCGGAAAATCAATCACGAAGCTGATGAGCGTGAAGAACACGAAATAAAGGCCGACGGTGAAAAACCAGTTTCGCCCGACGCGTTGCGCCCAATTGCGAATGCGCGCCGAAAAGCCAGTGAATAAAAACAGCGCGGCAATCGCCCAACCCCACATGTTGTTGAACATCCACCAAACGGTTCCAGTGCGATAACGCTTAATGGCGAGTTCGCTGGGTTCGGGAACGGGGACTTGAACGTTGTTGGGGTGAGACGTTGTCGCCGCCGTGGGCGACGGCGCTGGAGAGGTTGATTGTTGCGCAAGCGCAATTGAGGTCAGGAGCAAACACAAACCGGTGATCAGAATCAGAGCGCGCATTGTGGCCTCCTTGCCGATAAGTTGTGAGCGGAATTGGCCCGAAGAGTTCAGCGACCGATCCGTCCAGCCATTTTCCATTTGCTGTGTTTCGTGAATTGCGAAGCGGAACTGCTGTTTTGTTGCTTCAATCCTTGTTCGGTGAAATCGAGCGCCGCAACGATGGTGGCGGCGATTTGCGAATCGCTGAAATCCTGCTGCGTTGTTTCGGTTTTGGGCGGTTGCCGTTCCAGAAAACGCGCGATGTAGCCTGTATCAATATCTCCGCGCCGGAATTCTTCGTCATTCAGAACGGCTTGAAAGAAAGGAATAGTCGTGCGAATGCCGCCGACGTAGTATTCGCCGAGCGCGCGTTGCATTCGGGCAATCGCTTCGTCACGCGTTGCGCCCCAGGTCGCGAGTTTGGAAATCATCGGATCGTAAAACAGCGGCACTTCCCAACCTTCGTAAACGCCGCTGTCATCACGCACGCCGGGGCCTGAAGGCGTCCGCAGGCGCGTGATTTTGCCAGGTGAAGGCAGGAAGTTTTTGTCAGGGTCTTCGGCGTAAACGCGGCATTCTATGGAAGAACCCGTCCAGCGAATATCTTCCTGTTTGTAAGAAAGCGGTTCGCCCGCCGCAATGCGAATTTGTTCGCGCACCAGATCAACGCCTGTTACAAGTTCCGTCACGGGATGTTCCACCTGCAAGCGCGTGTTCATTTCCAGAAAGTAAAAGTTGCGGTCGGCGTCCACCAGAAATTCAATGGTGCCTACGCTGAAGTAATTCGCTGCGCGAGCGATTTCCACCGCTGCCGCGCCCATTCGTGCGCGCAGGTCAGCATCGTTGAAACTGGCCGGGCATTCTTCAATGACTTTTTGATGCCGGCGCTGGATGGAGCATTCACGTTCGCCCAGGTGAATGACGCTGCCGAACTTGTCCGCCGCGATTTGGATTTCGATGTGGCGCGGGCGTTCGATCAGTTTTTCAATGTAAACCGACGGATCGCCGAATGCAGCCTGAGCTTCAGCACTGGCCAATTGCACTGCCGCGCCGATTTCATCGGCGGAGCGAACAATGCGCATGCCTTTGCCGCCGCCGCCCGCTGCTGCTTTCAGCATGACGGGATAGCCTATTTCCGCCGCGACTTTTTGGGCGATCGTTTCGTCTTTGACGGCTTCGGTCGTGCCCGGGACGATAGGCGCGCCTGCTTTAATGGCGGCCACGCGGGCGTTGGTTTTGTCGCCCATCATTTCGATGGATTCCGGCGAAGGGCCGATGAAGGTTATTCCGGCTTCGCCGACCGCGCGGGCGAACCATTCGCGTTCGGACAAAAAACCGTAGCCGGGATGGATCGCTTCCGCGCCGGACTTTTTGGCCGCGTCAATGATCTTTTCGCCGACCAGATAACTTTGCGCGGCGGGCGCTTCGCCGATGAAATAAGCCTCGTCGGCCAATCGCACATGCAGCGCCTGGCGGTCGGCTTCGGAATAAACTGCGACAGGCGAAATGCCTAAATCGCGGCAGGCGCGAATCAGCCGCACGGCGATTTCTCCACGATTGGCGATCAGAATTTTGCGAAACATAGCTTATGGGACGATGGAGCTTCCGGGATTTTTCGGATCGTAGCGAACCGTGATGCTTGCGCCGGGAACATAAAGCTGCCCGTGCGTCAGTTGATCCAGTGTGAGTCTTTGCGAGGTTTCGTAATCCACGTTGGCGATGTTGTAGCGATAAAAGATCGTAGTTCCTGAATCATCCTGCTGAGAATCAATCACGCGGCCTTCGGTGATACGGCCAAACTGGATCAACCAGGCAAAATACTCCGCGATGGGGTCACGGCCTCGAATCTTATAATAAAGTCGAACAAGCCAATTATGGCGCATGGGTCTTTGCTTCAGCGTTGGGGCAAATGGGTGAATCCGACAAAAACGGCCTCAAGCTGACTGTGGCCTGGGGGCGCACAACTTGAGGCCGCTAAGGTGAACCTGAAAAAGTTTGCCTAAGTTATTGGCGTTTTTCCGTCACCGGTAATGTTCCCGGCAAATTATCAGTCGTTTGTGAGTTCACGATCACGCCGTCAATCATGGTGATGTCATCCGCCGTGCCGAATTTGCCGTCAGGGCCGGCGGAAACCAGTTTGTAATTACTGAAGCTGACCGCGCTGCCTCTTGATGCAATGACGCCGACCGGCAGATAACTGAAATTGTTTTCCCAATAATCATTGCCAGTAACAGTTTCAGCATTGACGCGCGACAAATCCGTCAGTTCCTGCGGATAGCTGCCGTATTCGCGATGGTATTTTTGCAGCGCCTGGGCGTGCATCGCGTACATAGTTGATCGCGTAGCCGCCACCTGTTTGGCCTCTCTTCTGGCCATCGCTCCGGGAATCGAAGCCGCCGTTACCGAGCTGAACACCGCGAATAGGCAAACCGAGAGTACCGTCGAAAAACGCGCCAGCGAAAGGCCGCCGAAACGAAAGGGATCGGTCTTCGCATTTTTCATTGCTTTCCAGCCGAGCCAAATCCCGATCATTGAGGCGGGAATAAGTCCGGCGGAAAGCAGGAACGCCAGGCGATAGGCGTCGAAACTGAAAATCCGATAGTAAGGCAGTTTGGGATCGGCTTGCAGCAAATCGTGAGTCAGCTTCGTGCTATCGCCCAATAGCGAAACCAGAAACACACGGCCAACTTTCATGTCGTTGCCGAATACCCAGACGGCTAGAAACGTCAGCGTTACCAGCGCGGCACAAGCCAGCGCCGCGAATGGCAATCCGAGTTTGGGAAGCAAAACGTCCGGCGGAGCCAAGGGTCTGCCGATTTGACGAGCGCCGCAAGCGCCGCATTCGGTCACTGAAATTGGGCGAATCTCCCCACAACACGGGCAGATCATGGAGTCTTTCTGAAGTTTTTTCATATTTAAGGTAGCGAACGGGAACAACGAGCGATTTGTCAGGCCGGGTCGTGGCCTAAACGAAGTGACGCGCCATCCTTTGATTTGGCCGTTTCGGATTTAGTCGCCAATTCCTGGCGTTCGATCTCGCGAATTTGCCACCAGGTGTGGAAAAGCCTGTGTGCGAACGTCCAGTAAGACAACACCGCCATCAACCAGATCGTCGCAGGCATTTTGTTCAAAAAAGGACTCTCTGATTCAGGCCACACCGTCAATGAACCAAGTATCAATAAGACCACGCGCTCCGGGCGTCGCAAAAAACCCACATCACATTTTGGAATCAACGACTCGGCGCGTGCGCTGGTGTAACTGACCATCACTGAACCGATCAATGCCGCTCCAGTTAACGCGGCGTAAAGCGTGCTGTGGTACTCAGTGTCGCGGGAATAGAAGATGATGATGCCCAAAAACACCACCATGTCCGACAGTCTGTCCAAACTTGAATCCAGAAACGCGCCGAAACGGGTAACACGGCCTGTCAACCTGGCAACGCGTCCATCCAACAAGTCAAAGATATTGGCAAAGATCATGACCAAGCCGGCATAAAAGAACCTTCCATAGCCGTAAAGCAGCGCGGCAAGTACATTGATGCCTAACCCAATCACCGATAACAAGTTCGGGTTTGGGTTCAGGCGCGCAAGTTGACGAACAATGCCATTCAGGATTCGCTGGCATGCATCGCCTATGTATCCGCCTAGCATAGCTGCTTACTTCTTTCTTTAACCTGTGGTTGTGGGTTGTTATTCAATAAATCGCCGGATTTGCAATACTTCCGATAAACAAATCGCATCATACGTTGCGGTCAGCAAAGGTGTCAAGAAAACGCCTTTGCTGTTCCTGCCGTGAGTTTTTCTCGCCTCCCAATGAAGTTCACTTCAAAGAAAAAATAAAGGGGTTTCTCAGAAGTGTTCGGCATAACAATTGATTTCTCAGGCCAAAGCCTGGCGCTCTTTGAGATAGTAAGAAAAAGTTTGGGCCAGGCAATTCTTGCACA
>CAZRXE010001430.1:0-2538 GCA_964603695.1 uncultured Heliomicrobium sp. | reverse complement strand
GGTGCGCGGCATCGCCGATGCCCTCACCCGTTCGCCCGCCAAAAAACTTTATGTCTGCAACGCCATGACTGAATTTGATGAAACCGACGGCTTCGCGGCGGAAGATCACATTCAGGAGTTGTTGGAATATGCGCCGGGATTGAAGTTGGACTATGCCTTGTTCAATTCCACACCAATTTCGGCAGAAATGCGCGAACGGTATGCGGCGGAAAAAGCGCATCCCATCGAAGCGCCGATGGACTTGCCCGGAACTGGCGGAACGCGATTCATTTCGCTGCCACTGGCTTCCGAATCGCAAGCGGTTCGACATGATCCCGAAAAATTAAGCCGGGCAATTTTTGAGATTGCCTCGCGTTGAAGTTTCCATATAATGCGCTCCCCGCAGCACTCCATCCCCAGGCTTCAAGAAGTTTTAAGTCCCCAGGCAAATTCATCTCAGAAGGGTTTAACTCGTGAATACACCAATCAATGTTTTGATTCTCGCCGCCGGATTAGGCACGCGCATGAAAAGCGACCAAGCTAAAGTTTTGCACAAATTAGGCAGTCGCCCATTGATCGCGCATGTTCTGCGCACCGCCGCCGCGCTCAATCCTGAAAACATTTTCGTCGTTGTCGGCCACCAAGCTGAAAAAGTCGAAGCCGCCGCGAAAGCCGCATTTGGCAAAACTGATGAAGGGCCGGCCATGACCGAACGCTTGAAATTTGTCACACAGGACAAACAGCTTGGTACGGGACACGCAGTGAAATGCGCTACGGACGTTCTCAAACAGGCGCGCGGCCTGCTGGTTGTCTTTTACGGCGACACTCCGGCGGTCAAATCCAATACGCTGCGCCGTTTGATCGCGGAACACGAGGCGGGCAAACACGCGGCAACACTGGTGACGATTCGCATCGAAAATCCGCCCGCCTATGGCCGAATTATTCGAGATGAAGAAGGAAATTTTTTGAAAATTGTCGAACAGCGCGATTGCACACCGGAACAATCCGCGATTACCGAACTCAATCCTGGGTTTTACTGTTTTGACGTTCCGGCTTTGCTGGACGCGCTGGAAAAACTGACGCCGCAAAACGCTCAAGGCGAGTATTACCTGACGGATGTGCCGCAACACATGCTCGACGCCGGTTTGACGGTCGGAACCGTTTTTCACCCGGACGCCCACGAACTGGATGGCATCAACAACCGAGCCGAGCTTGCCGCGATGTGGAAACGAGTCCGGTTGGAAACGCTGAACCGCCTGATGGTCGAAGGCGTTTCGATTGTTGATCCCGATTCGACTTACATTGACGCTTCAGTTCAAATTGGTCGCGACACGACCATTCATCCACAAGTCATTATCGAAGGCGATTCCAGCATCGGTTCCGGCTGCGAAATTCATTCGTGGTCACGGCTGACCAACGTTGAAATCGGCGACGAATGCACCGTGCTGAATTCCTGCGTGCTGGTGGACACGAAGCTCAGTGGCAAAAATTCCGTCGGGCCGTCTGCTCATTTGCGAATGCACGCCGAGCTTGCCGAAGAAGCTGTCGTAGGCAATTTTGTCGAAGTCAAAAAGTCTCGGCTGGGTCGCAAAACAAAATCCATGCACCTGACGTATCTGGGCGATGCGACCATCGGCGACCGCGTCAACATCGGCGCGGCGACGGTGACTTGCAATTACGACGGCAAGAACAAACACCAGACGATCATCGAAGACGACGTGAAGGTCGGTTCGGACACGATGCTGGTTGCGCCGGTCAGGGTAGGGCGCGGTTCGATGACCGGGGCCGGTTCGGTAGTCACCAAAGATGTGCCGCCGGATACGTTGGTCGCGGGTGTTCCGGCGCAGATCAAGCGAAAGTTGAAGGAGTAAACAGGAGGTTTTGGCCATGTGCGGAATCGTGGGTTATGTCGGAAATCAGCAAGTTGTGCCGGTGATTGTCGAAGGGCTGCGGCGGTTGGAATATCGCGGCTATGACTCGGCAGGCATCGCGGTGGTCAACAAAGGCAAGATCGAAGTCCGCCGCCGTCCGGGCAAGCTGCAAGGTTTGGTGAGGGCTTTGCAGGAAGAGCCGCTGGAAGGCGAAATCTCGCTGGGTCATTCGAGATGGGCAACCCATGGAAGACCTTCCGAAGAAAACGCGCATCCGCATCGTTCCAGCAACGGACGCATCTGCGTGGTGCATAACGGCATCATCGAAAACTACCTGGAACTCAAACGCGAACTGCAAAAACACGATCACCGCTTTCAATCCGAAACCGACACGGAGGTCGTCGCACATTTGATCGAACAAAAGCTGCGCGAAGACCCAAGCCTGGATTTCTCCGGCGCGTTCAGCCGGATGCTGAAAGACATTCGCGGGATTTACGCGCTGGTGGCGATGTCCGCTGACGAGCCGGACAAACTTTTGGCGGCGCGGTTGGGGCCGCCGGTCGTCATAGGCTTGGGCGAAGACGAATACTTTGTTGCCTCGGACATTCCGGCGATTTTGCCTTACACGCGCGACATGTTTTTCCTCGGCGACGACGAATGGGCGGTGGTGGCGCGTTCGGGCGTGACG
>CAZRXE010001429.1:0-1632 GCA_964603695.1 uncultured Heliomicrobium sp. | reverse complement strand
GCGTACTCTGGCAATCGCGGGCGGAAGAGTAATTGAGCAAGCGCGATGTGCCGTTTCCGATGGCGGCAAACATTGCGCTGCGATGTGAGATGGATTTGTCTCCGGGGATTTGGAAATCGCCGCGCAGCCTTGTGGAACGGGCGATTCTGACGATGGTGTTGGTGTGGTCGGTGCTTTCTTTAATTTCAGACATAGGAAAATTTATGGCAGTGGAACTTTACCGGTAAACCGCCCGTAGATTGGGGCGACGCGGCGAAGTCCTTATCTTGACATCACTTTTTACGCTGTGTTACACAAAGCCCGGTTCGACGAAACGCTTGACCGGGTTGCCTGCTAGGATCTCCTAAAGCAAACTCGCGGGCATCTTAACAGATCAAAATTCGCCTGAAAAAAGGAATCACCGGCTTATGATGCTAGCCGAAAACGTGGTCGAATTGACCATTGCCAGTCAACTGGAATTCATTGACCTGGTCACCACGCTAACCGACAACATCACTCACATGATTGGGTTTGATGAAGAATCGGCTTACTGGGTGAATATGGCTGTGCGGGAATCGGTCGCCAATGCCGTCGAGCATGGAAACAAATACGATCCGCAAAAATCCGTGGACATCCGCTTCACTATTGGCGTGGAAGCACTGCGCGTAACCGTTCGCGATCACGGCGACGGTTTCGATCCATCAACCCTTCCTGATCCGCTCGATCCAAACAATCTGCTCAATCCAGCCGGACGAGGTATCTTGTACATGCGAACGTTTATGGATCAGGTCGAATACGAGCGCCATCCTGAAGGCGGAATGATTGTCACCATGGCCAAACGACGCATGCCCGCTGTTGCCGCCGAAATCGGCAACGCTGAAGGAGACCACAAACACGATGCAGTTAGAAATTAGAGAACGCACGACCGGAGATGTCACGCTGCTGGACTTAATCGGCAAGATCACTATCGGTGAAGGTAGCGTGCAATTGCGTGACGCCGTCAGTCGCCTCTTGGATGCGGGACGCAATCGCATCATTCTGAATTTGGGCGGCGTCACTTACGTGGATAGTTCTGGCATCGGCGAACTGGTTTCGCGCTTCACGACGACCAAGAACACAGGCGGAAAGCTGAAGTTGCTGAACCTGCCCAAAAAGATCAAAGACCTGTTGATGATTACCAAGCTGCTGACCGTCTTTGAAATTTACGAAGACGAACAATCTGCGCTGGAAAGCTTCCAATAAAAAACAGGGCGCAGGGAGATGCCCTGATCCAAAACCGTAGAGCCGGAGATCATTCAATGATCCCGGCTCTTTTATTGTCTGTCGGCTTCAAACGCCGGCAGCGCGATGTCGCGTTCAAAGCGGATACGTAGAATGGTTCCCGCCGCGAGTTTGATGTCGTTGCCTTTGGTCATCAAAATGCCGCCCGCCGCGCCGACGCCTATTGCGCCCGCCATACCGCCGATGCCGCCGACCAGAATACCGCCCAGCGTGCCGATCCCGCCGCCGATGCCGGCGTTTTTCGCCGTCCGTCCGCCGGAATGCCCACCCCCGACTTTGCCTTCGTCATCTTTCGAGCGCATCTTTTCGTCATTGGCGAAATCATCAATCGCCGTGACAACCGTGGCGATTTTTTCAGTGCCGTAAGACATA
>CAZRXE010001428.1:0-5358 GCA_964603695.1 uncultured Heliomicrobium sp. | reverse complement strand
GTTTGTAGATCAAAAGTGCTCTTGCTGGGAGTCACCTTCTGAAGGCGCAGACGTAACTGTCGAATCCTCTCAATGTTCAAGTTCAATTCCCGATGGAGATCAAGATGAGTAACAAGGAAGCTATGTCCAATGGAGCCTCTCCGAGGCCGGTGCTGGTGCTCCGGGAGAGCGACAACGTGGGCGTTCTGCGCATGCCTCTGTCCGCAGGAGACATCGTTGAAGTCAATGGCCGCACGCTGGAAATTCGCGAAGCGGTTTCGCCCGGTCACAAAGTGGCTTTGCTGGCCATTTCCGAAGGCGCGCCGATCATCAAATACGGCGAATTCATCGCCAACGCGACGCGCGACATCGCCGCCGGCGAATGGGTTCACACGCACAACGCCGTGCCGGATTTCAGCGCCGGACGCGATTACGAATACGCCACGCGCACGCCCAAGACAGACTATTTCCCGCCCGAACAAGTTCCGACTTTCATGGGTTATCAGCGCGAAAACGGCGATGTCGGCACGCGCAATTACATCGCGGTCATCGCGACTTCAAACTGTTCCAGTCACGTCGCATCGGAAATTGCCGAGCGGATGCGCCACGTCACTTTTGAAACGCACGGCGTGGACGGCGTCGTCGCCATTCCGCATCAGGAAGGCTGCGGCCATTCGCAGGGCGAAGACACCTGGCAATTGGAACGCACCATCGCCGGCATGATTTATCACCCGAACGTCGGCGCGGTGTTGATGGTCAGCCTGGGCTGCGAAGTGAACCAGATGTCGAAATACCTCGGCACGACGCAACTCGGCCAGCAGGCGTTTCGCAAAGGCAAATTGATTGTCGGCCTGGAAATGCAATCCAGCGGCGGCACGCTGAAAACCATTGAAGGCGGCGTCCGGCAGGTCGAAGAACTCATCAAGGAATGCCAAAAAATGAAGCGCACCGAACATCCGCTCGGTCGCATTTTGCTCGGCACGAACTGCGGCGGATCGGACGCTTTTTCGGGCATTTCGGCGAATCCGGCGGTCGGTTATTGCAGCGATTTGCTGGTGCGCATGGGCGGGACTTCGGTGCTGGCGGAAATCCCCGAATGCATGGGCGCGGAACATTTGCTGACGCGCCGCGCCGTTGACGAAGCCACCGGGCGCAAAGTGATAGACGTGGTCAACTGGTATCGCGAATACCTGAGCCGGTTCGGCGGCAAATGGGACGACAATCCTTCACCGGGCAACAAGGCCGGCGGCATCACCAACGTCGCCGAAAAATCACTGGGCGGCGTGGCCAAAGGCGGCACGACGGCGCTGACCGGCGTGTTTGCCTACGCCGAACGCATTGACCGCAAAGGCTTCGTGCTGATGAACACGCCCGGTTACGATCCGGTTTCGCTGACGGGCATTGCGGCGGGCGGTGCGAACATGATCGTCTTCACCACCGGGCGCGGTTCAGCCATCGGCTTTCCGGTCGTGCCGGTCATCAAAATCGCCTCCAATTCCCGCATCGCTTCCGTGATGGAAGACAACATTGACATCAACGCCGGAACCATCGTCGAAGGCAAAGAGACGGTGGAAGAAGTCGGACGCAAGATTCTGGATTTGATCCGGCGGGTGGCTTCCGGCGAGCGCACGAAGAGCGAATTGCTCGGACATAAAGAATTTGTTCCCTGGCGCGTGGGACCGGTGCTGTAAGTTCATCGGCAAAAACAATCGGGCGTAATCGGCATTATTTTCCATATTGCATATTCGATTTTTCATTTGTCATTGTTTTGTGTGCTGCCGGAGCAGGCATTAACAAATGAAAAATCGAATATGGAAAATGGATTTACTGAATTGTTTTTGCCGAACTACTTAAATTCCGTTTGGGGTAAGACGCCATCGCCGTCGCACTCCAACGTTTCTCGCCATAGCCGTAACGATCACCCAATCAAAACTCGAAAAAAGGAGTTTCCCCAAATGGTTCACCATCAGTTTGTCCTGTTTGCTTCTCGTCGTGGATTTCGTTTTTTCCTGTTCAGTGTTGCAGTTCTGTTGTTGGCAGGGTTTGGCCTTGCCGGGATGTGGAACGCCGGAAAGACCCGCGCGGCTTTTGCTCCGGCAGCGCCTTTGATGAGCAGTTGTACGACGCCGAGTTTTGGCGCGGCGACGAATTTCGCCGTGGGAACAGGCCCGAAGTCTGTTGCCGTAGGAGACTTTAATCGCGACGGCAAACCGGATTTGGCGACGGCGAACCCGAATTCCACCAACATTTCGGTATTGCTGGGCAACGGCGCGGGGAGTTTCGGCGCGGCCAATAACATCAGTTTGATAGATGCACCTCAATCCATCGCCGCAGGCGATTTCAATCGTGACGGCAATCTTGATCTGACGGTTGCCAATCCGGTTGGTGACGATGTTTCGCTATTGCTGGGCAATGGCGCGGGCGGCTTTGGCGCGCCGGTCGCTTTCGGCACGGGGATGAACCCTTCATTTGTCGCCGTGGGCGATTTCAATCGCGACGGCAATCTTGATTTGGTGACGACGAATCAGCTTTCGGACAGTGTTTCGGTGTTGCTGGGCAATGGCGCTGGAAACTTCGCCGCAGCCACGGATTTCGGTGTTGGAAGCCAGCCGATCAGCGTTGCCGTCGGAGATTTCAATCTGGACGGCATTTCGGATTTGGCCGTGGCGAACCTGAATTCCGACAATGTTTCATTGCTGTTGGGCCTTAGTGGAGGCAGTTTCGACACGGCCACGAATTTTGCTGCGGGGGACGGGCCGTCCTCTGTCGCAATGGGCGACTTCAATCTTGACGGCAAGCCTGATTTGGCGGTCGTGCTGCAAACTCCCAACAGTGTCGCGGTGTTATTGGGCAATGGTGCGGGCAGCTTTGGCGCTCCTGCCAATTTTGGCGTGGGCAGCCTGCCGCTTTCCGTCGCGGTCGCAGACGCCAACCTTGACGGCAAACCCGATCTGGCCGTGGCGAACGCACTTTCCAACAACGTCTCGGTGTTGCTGGGCAACGGCGCGGGGAGTTTCGGCGCGGCGACGAACTTCGGCACGGCGACCCGCCCTGAATTTGTCGCCGTGAGCGATTTCAACCTTGACGGCAGACCGGATTTGGCAGCCGCCAACAACACCTCCAATAACGTCTCGGTTTTGCTCAACACCTGCAACGGCACGCCCTGCGTCGCAACGAATTTCGGCGCGGCAACGAATTTCAACGCGGGGACGCAGCCGAATTCCGTCGTTAATGGGGATTTCAACCAGGACGGTTCGCTTGATCTGGCGGTGGCCAACGTCGCGTCCAATAACGTTTCGGTCTACCTGGGCAACGGCGCGGGCAGTTTCGGCGCGGCCACGAATTTCAGTGTGGGCACGGCTCCGCTGGCCGTCACCGCCGCGGATTTCAATCTGGACGGCAACCTGGATTTGGCGACGGCCAACAGCCAGTCCGCCAACATTTCAATCTTGCTGGGCAACGGCTTGGGCAGCTTCGGCGCGGCGGCCAATTTCGCGTTCAGCAATCAGCCCGCGTCCATCGCCGTGGCGGATTTCAATCGCGACGGCAAGCCGGACATCGTGACGGCCAATGCCAACGGCGGCAACGTGACGGTGTATCAGGGGGACGGAATGGGAAGTTTCGGTCCCGGAGAGCCTTATAGCGCGGGCAATGGTGCCTTCGGCGTGGCTGTGGGGGATTTCAATCTGGACGGCAAGGCGGATGTGGCCGTCGCCAATTTGCTTAGCAACAACGTTTCTGTGCTGCTCGGCAACGGCATGGGCGGTTTGGGCGCGGCAACGAACTTCGCCGTCGGCAACGGCCCTGGCTTTGTTCAAGTCGGAGATTTCAATCAGGACGGCAAACCCGATCTGGCCGTCGCCAATACGCTGAATCCTTCCACGACGGTTTCGGTCTTGCTGGGCAATGGCGCGGGCAGTTTCGGCGCGGCCACGAATTTCACCGTCGGCGCGCAACCTTTCGGGCTGGCCATTGGCGATTACAACCGCGACGGCAAACCGGACATCGCCACGGCCAATGGCGGCAGCGACAATATTTCCGTGATTGTGGGCAACGGCGCGGGCAGTTTCGGCGCAGCCACGAATTTTGCAGTCGGCACAACTCCACAAGGATTGGCCGCAGGCGATTTCAACCGCGACGGCAAAACAGATTTGGTCGCCACCAATTACAACTCCAACAACATTACTGTGCGGCTCAATGCCTGCGTTTCCAACACGCCGCCGAACCTCAATGTTTTAGGACCGCTCACGATTTCACAGGGCAGCAACAACAATCTGAACATCGCCCTGGCCACTGACCCTGACCAAGCCAACAATACTCTAATCCTTTCGGTCACGCCGTTGACGGGCAGCGGCGTCTCTTACACCGGCTTTTCCAGTGGCATCGGGGGAACCAACGCCGCCATCGTCATAGCTTCATGTACGGCCACCAATTCAACTTTTCAGTTGACCGTTACCGACAATCAGGGCGCGATGGTTTCAGGCGTCCAAACTGTCAACGTCACACCCAACACCGCGCCGACGCTCGGCCAATACGGCAACACGGCCTTGACGTTCGGGCAAAACACGACGGTCATTCCAAACGCCGTGCCCGCCGACAACGGCACGGTCAACACTTTGACGGCGACGGCTCCGGGCTTTACCGGCACGTTCAACGCCAACGTGACGACGGGCGTCGTCACCGTCACGAACGCCGGCCCAATTGGTAGCCACACGGTCACGGTGACGGCGACGGACAATTGCGGCACGAACTCGACGCGCACTTTCACCATGACCGTTACGTCGCCGATGGCCACTGGTTGCGCCACGCCCTCGTTCGGCGCGGCGACCAACTTTGCCGTCAGTGCCGGGCCTTTCTCTGCCGCTGTGGGCGACTTCAATCTCGACGGCAAACCCGACCTGGCGACGGCGAATGAAAGCTCAAACAATGTCTCGGTGGTGTTGGGCGACGGTACGGGCAGCTTCGGCGCGGCCACCAACTTCGCGGTCGGGACAGCCCCTAATTCCGTTAAGGTGGGCGATTTCAACCGCGACGGCAAACCCGATCTGGCCGTGGCGAATTCCGGCTCCGACAACGTTTCAGTGCTGCTGGGTAATGGAAGCGGTGGTTTTGGCACCGCTGTCAACTTCAATGCGGGGACGAACTCCGTCACTGTCGCGGTGGGCGACTTTAACCAGGACGGCAACCCCGATCTGGCGGTGGCGAACTTCGTTTCCAGCGACGTTTCGGTGCTGTTGGGCAACGGCGCGGGCAGTTTCGGCGCAGCCGTCAATTTCGGTGTTGGGAATTCACCACGCTCCGTCGTTGTGGGCGACTTTAACCAGGACGGCAAGCTTGATTTGGCAACGGCGAATCAAAGCTCCAACGATGTCTCAGTGC
>CAZRXE010001427.1:0-2274 GCA_964603695.1 uncultured Heliomicrobium sp. | reverse complement strand
ATCGCCCGCGCCATCGCCGCTTTTGAACGCAAACTGAACATCACCGACACGGCTTATGACCGCTTTGCCGAAGGCAAAGACGACGCGCTGACCACCGAACAACTGCGCGGGATGGTTGTGTTTTTCGGTCAGGCGAATTGCATCATTTGCCACGCGCCGCCGCACTTTCACGACGGCGTGCTGTCTTCCATCGGCACGACAGTGTCGGCGGATAAAAACGCGCCGCTCGACGATGATCCGGGCTTTGCCGCCGTGGTGCGCCGCGAAGACGGTTTCGGCATGTTCAAAACGCCCGGTCTGCGCAACGTCGAACGCACCGCGCCTTACATGCACAACGGCGCGTTCAAGACCCTGGAAGAAGTAGTGGAGTTTTACAACGACGGCGGCGGGCGCGGACGCGGCAAGGACGCTTTCGCGCAAGACGCAAAAGTCGCCAAGCTGGATTTGTCCGAACAGCAGAAAAAAGATTTGGTCGCGTTTTTGAAATCGCTGAACGGCTCGGCATCGCAGGTGATTGTTCCGTCCGGCGTGCCGAGCGGATTGCCGGTTGCGGGAAAATGACTGGCGGGCGTGGGACAGACTTTAGTCTGTCTCACGCTTGTTAGAGCGGGATGTTGCCGTGTTTGCGCGGCGGATTGGTGTCGCGTTTGTTTTCCAGCAGCTTCAACGCGCGGATGAGTTTATGTCGCGTGTGTTTGGGTTCGATGACTTCGTCAATGAAACCGCGTTCGGCGGCGACATAAGGCGAAGCGAATTTGTCCTGATACTCTTCGATTTTTTCTCGCCGTGCCGCTTCGGGGTTTTCCGCGCCGCCGATTTCCCTCCGATACAAAATTCCTACCGCGCCTTCCGCGCCCATCACGGCGATTTCCGCTGTCGGGTAGGCGAAATTGATGTCCGTGCGAATGTGTTTCGATCCCATCACGCAATACGCGCCGCCGTAAGCTTTGCGCGTGACGACGGTGATTTTCGGGACGGTGGCTTCGGCGTATGCATAAAGCAGTTTCGCGCCGTGGCGGATGATGCCGCCGTATTCCTGATTGACGCCCGGCAAAAAGCCCGGCACGTCTTCAAAGGTGATGATCGGAATGTTGAAGCAATCGCAAAACCGCACGAAGCGCGCCGCTTTGACTGAAGCGTCAATGTCCAGCACGCCCGCCAAAAACGCCGGTTGATTGGCGACAATGCCGACCGGTTGGCCATTGAGCCGCGCAAAGCCTATGACGATGTTGCGCGCGTAATGCTCCTGAATCTCGAAAAAGTAACCGTCATCCACCACCTTCGTGAAGATTTGGCGAATGTCGTAAGGCTTGGTGGATTCGGGCGGGACGATGGTGTTCAAGGTTTCGTCGGCGCGGTCAATCGGATCGGTGCAGGCCGTGCGCGGCGGATCGTCCAGGTTGTTCGACGGAATGAACGAGAGCAGTTCGCGAATCAGCCGCAAACAGTCTTCTTCGTTTTCCGCCGCGAAATGCGCCACGCCGCTGGTGGCGTTGTGCGTCATCGCGCCGCCGAGTTGTTCTTTGGTCACGTCTTCGTGGGTGACGGTTTTAATGACATCCGGACCGGTGATGAACATGTAGCTGGTGTCTTTGACCATCAGCGTGAAATCCGTAATCGCCGGCGAATAAACCGCGCCGCCCGCGCACGGCCCCATAATCGCGGAAATCTGCGGCACGACACCCGAAGCCAAAGTGTTGCGCAAAAAGATGTCGGCATAACCGCCCAGACTCGCTACGCCTTCCTGAATGCGCGCGCCGCCGGAATCGTTCAATCCGATGACCGGCGCGCCGACCTTCATCGCCAAATCCATGATCTTGCAAACCTTCTGCGCGTTGGTTTCCGACAGCGAACCGCCGAAGACCGTGAAGTCCTGCGCGAAGACGAAGACTTGGCGACCGTCAATCAAACCGTGACCGGTAACAAAACCGTCGCCGGGAATCTGCTGCGCTTCCATGCCGAAATCGCGGCTGCGATGCGTGACCAGTTTGTCGAACTCTTCAAAGCTGCCGTCGTCGAGCAAAAATTCAATCCGCTCACGCGCTGTCATTTTGCCTTCGGTGTGTTGGCGTTCGATGCGTTGCGCGCCGCCGCCGGCTTCGGCAGCGGCATTCTTTTCGTTCAAGAGTTTGAGTTTGTTTTCGATCATGGATTGGTAAGAATGAAAGTCAATGAGTCGGAGTAGCGCAACCTGCCGAGGTTGCGCCGCGTGATTTACTCGCCCTTTGCTAGACCGGCGCAACCTCGGCAGGTTACGCTACTGTCTCCGAAGAG
>CAZRXE010001426.1:0-2274 GCA_964603695.1 uncultured Heliomicrobium sp. | reverse complement strand
CACAAGAAATTCTTTGGGGTATTAATGACCGGCTGCCTTCGGACATCAACATTTTGGCGGTGGAAGATGCGCCGCCCAACTTTCACGCGCGGCACGATGCGCTGGCGCGCAGTTACTTTTACCAAATCTCCAGGCGACGCACAGCCTTCGGCAAAAAGCAGGTTTGGTGGGTGAAAGACCGTTTGAACGTCGAGGCAATGGCGGAGGCGGCGTCGTTGATTGTCGGGCGACATGATTTTTCTTCTTTCAGCGAACGCGACACCAAACGCGAAGAGCAATCGCCCATTGTCGTTGTCAGCGAAGCCGAAGTCCTGGTCGAAGATCACTTGATCCTATTTCGCATTTCGGCTTCGCATTTTTTGTGGAAAATGGTGCGACGCTTGGTCGGCAGCCTGGTGGAAATCGGGCGCGGCAGCGCCAGCGTGGAAGACTTTCGCCGGCTGCTGGAAAGCGCAGCCAATCAGCCGAAAGTTTCTTTGGCCAAACTCGATCCGGCGCGCGCCACCGCACCACCTTCAGGCTTGTTTTTGGAAAGCGTGACTTATCCCGAAGGCGGCGCGTTCAACTATAAGTCGGAAGGGGCCGTCAAACCGCGCGTCAAACTTTCGCTGAAAGACACAGTGGCGGAAATCAAAAAACGTCATCACTAAAACGGCCTTCAGCGCGCGGCGTGCATCAGGTAGGCGAGGATTTCCTGCCGGCGCGGATGCTGGTCAATCCATTCCTTCATTCGCCTGACTTCATCGAAACCTTCTTCGCCGAATTTCTTGCGATAGATTTCTTCCTGCGCACGGAGCGATTCCTGCGTGCGGACTTTGGCCTGCCACGGCGCTGTGAAGATCGTGTAAACGTCGTCGTGCAGGTTGCGGACTTTCAGCGATTCCCATTCGTCTTTGTCAAACCACACGCCGCCGCAATTGCCGCATTGGTCAATTGCAAAGCTGACGCCGTGGCCGACTTTGTAGCGAAACAAAATGCCATTGCATTCGGGGCAGAACTTGGCGCGCAACGTGCCAGTTTTCGGATCTGGCGCGCCTGCGGGCAAATCGTCCGGGTCGAGAATGTTTTCCGGCAGATTGTCTTTGTTCTGTTCGCGCCATTTCCAGTATTCAAACGATTGAATCCAGTTGCCGCCGCAAGTATCGCAATGGCGGCAGGTCAGATTGTTGTCGAGCGAAGAAGCCGCCAGCTCGGCGGTTTTGCACACGGGACATTTCATTCACGTCACCTCGCGGATTGAATTTGCTGTAGGGGAATAAGGAAAATGCGGGCGCAATGGTAAAGCTCCGATCAAAAGACATCAAACAACAGGCGCTGGAACTCGGCTTCAACAAAGTCGGTATCGTTCCCGCCGCCGCCTTGACCGAAGAAGGCGCGCATTTGCAGGAATGGCTGGCGCGCGGTTTTCACGGGCAGATGAATTACATGGCGCGCGATCCGCAACAGCGCAGCGATCCGCGACTTTTACTGCCGTCGGCGAAGTCCGTGATCTGCGTGGCGCTGAATTATTTCCGCCTGGAAAAGCACAGCGACGAACCCGACATCGGAAAGATTTCGCGGTACGCCTGGGGCGATGATTATCACGACGTACTGCGCGACAAACTGAAAGCCTTGCTCGCCTGGATTCAAGAACAACAGCCGAAAGTGGAAGGCAAAATCTGCGTGGATTCGTCGCCGATGATGGACAAGGCTTGGGCGGTGCGCGCTGGTGTCGGCTGGCTGGGCAAACACTCCAACGTGATCACCAAAGAATTCGGTTCGTGGGTTTTCCTGGGCGAATTGTTGTTGTCAGTGGAACTCGACTACGACTCCTTCATCGAACCGGATCATTGCGGCAAATGCACTGCGTGTTTGGACGCCTGCCCGACGAGCGCAATCATCGCGCCGTATCAGGTGGACGGAACACGCTGCATTTCTTACGGCACAATTGAATTACGCGAACCGGAATTGCCGGAACCGATCAAGTCCAATCTGGAAAACTGGATTTTCGGCTGCGATATTTGCCAGGATGTTTGTCCGTGGTCGCGCTTTTCCAAACCCACGGCGGAGGCGCGCTTTGCTCCGCGCGAAGGCATCATCGAACCGAAGTTGGTGGAGTTAATCGGACTTTCGCAGGAAGAGTTTTCCGCTCGTTTTCGCAAAAGCCCCGTCAAGCGCGCCAAGCTGGCCGGCTTGAAGCGCAACGCCAACGCCGCACAAGAAAAGCGACATCAGTCAGACACGGAAAGCTGACGGAACTACTTATGGCTTGCGGAACTCATGACTAAGCCTAAA
>CAZRXE010001425.1:0-3961 GCA_964603695.1 uncultured Heliomicrobium sp. | reverse complement strand
GATTGGCGGCAGTTATTTTCGGCTGCCTGTTGTTGCTGAGCGGCGGGCGCTTGGCGGAAACCGGCGCGGCGGGGCAGGGAAGTCAGGATCGAGAGTTTCATCAAACTTACGATCTTGCGTCGAACGGTACGGTGGCAGTTTTCAACAGCAGCGGCGACATACGCATTTCGACCTGGGATCAAAACCGCGTCCAAGTGGACGCCGTCAAACAAGGCCGCCGCGAAGAGGATTTCAGCCGCGTGCAAATTCAAGTGACGCCGCATCCTGACCGCGTCGAAATCAGAGCGATTTATCCAACCGGTTATAACTGGCGAAACGGCAGCGTGTCGGTGAATTTCGACATCAAGTTGCCGCGCACGGCGGCCATCAATCCGGCGAATTCCAGCAGCGGCGACATCACCATCGCCGGCCCCGTCGAACGCGCCGTCGCGCGCACCAGCAGCGGCAACATCAGCGCCGGCGACGTGAAAGACACTGCCAATTTATCAACCAGCAGCGGCGACATTCGCGCCTCGCGCATCGGCGGCGAATTGCGCGCCACGGCCAGCAGCGGGGATTTGATCTTGACGGAGCTTGGATCGCGTTTGATCGCGCAATCTTCCAGCGGTTCGATTCAGGCCACGGACGTTCGCGATGATGCGACGGCGACGGTGGCGAGCGGCGAAGTCCGGCTGGAAAAAATAGGCGGGCGCGCCGTGGGACGTTCCAGCAGCGGCGCGGTCTGGATCAACGATGTGGCCGGCGACGCGCAAGCCGGCACCATGAGCGACAACGTCACCGTGACCAACGTCAAAGGCCGCGCCACTATCAGCGCCATCAGCGGCAACGTCACCGTTCGCAACGTCGCTGAAGGAGTGCGCGCCGTCACCGTCAGCGGTTCCGTCAGCATCAGCGATTGCAAAGGCGTCATCAACGCCGGTTCGACCAGCGACACCATCACGCTGACGAACATTGACAGCCGCGACGTGATTGCCAAAACCACCAGCGGCAACGTGCGTTACACCGGCAATATCCAAGACGGCGGACGTTACGAATTTGAAAGCTTCAACGGCAGCGTCGTGCTGACCATTCCGGCGGACAGCAATTTCAATCTGACCGCCAAAACTTACAACGGCACAATCAACACAGAATTCCCAGTGCAATTGACCCGCACCACCGGCGGAACACTGATGTCCGGCACCGTGGGCAACGGCGGTGTGGATGTCATCGTGTCTAGTTTCAACGGCAGTGTGCAAATCAAGAAAATGCGCTGACCGGCAGATTAACCATCACACCCAAAAGTAAGGAGAGCGAGATGAAGATTTTTATTGCAATTTTGGCGGCCCTGACCCTGAGCTGGTTTTCCCTGGAATTCCCGACAGTGTGCCGCGCGGCGGCGGCTGGCGACGTGCAGGATCAGATCAACAAAACCCTGACACTGTCGCCGGGAACGGACGTTCGCGTCAGTAGCTTCAACGGCTCGGTCAAAATCGAAACCTGGGATAGCGACCGAGCCGAGATCAACATTCAAGTCAAAGCCTCAGACCGCGAAGCGATGGATCGTCGCCCGGTGATTATCGAGCACAACGGTAATTCGCTGGTGATTCGCACGGAAAATGACCGCGAAGGCGGAAAGTGGGGACGCGATCACGGCTGGGTGCATCACGAAGTCAATTTGCGCTTGCCCCGCGCCATTAGTTTGAAAGTTTCGTCCATCAACGGTTCCGTCCATGCCGGCCAGATTACCGGCGCGGTGGCCGTCAGCAGTGTCAACGGCAGCGTGCAAATCGCGCAAGCGGGAACCGCAACCACCCTGACCAGCATCAATGGCCGGGTTTCGGTTTCGGTGGGACGAATCGGCGAAGGCGGATTGCGCGTCAGCAGCATCAATGGCGGCGTTGAAATCGGTTTGCCCCAAAGCACCAACGCCGATGTCGAAGTCCGCAGCGTCAACGGCGGCATCAACACTGATATCCCGATCAACATCCTGGGCGAAATGAAGCGCGGTCAATTGACCGGCAAACTCGGCTCCGGCGGCGCGCGCATCGAAGTCAACAGCGTAAATGGCGGCGTCACGTTGCGTGGTAATTGAACAGATCTTTTTCATCGGCTTGGATTCCATTTCAGCCGCTGAAGCCCTGGCGAACACTTCTTCGCCAGGGCTTCAGCGGCTGAAAACTTTTCCGGCAAACCTATGCCTTTACTGGAACTTTCAGTTGGTCATCGCGTAACAAGCCGATGTCCGGGACTGATTGCCGATCACACTCACAAAAACGATTCGTAATTCGTAGTCCGGTTTTGACATTCTTAAATCCCAAAGTTGAACACAACAGGCCGCGCACTGGATCGGCGGTTCTCGATCAAACCCGCAAGTGATAATGAGTTAGCACATGAAGAAACGGAAACATGAGACGGCACGACATTTGTGTTGGTCTCCAACCGAAAAAGATTTCATCACTTTATACGAACACGAAGTACTAAATATTTGGTAGGTGCTTAAAACGGGTTCGACCAGATAAAAACAGGCAGAAGTTGAGGGAGGTAAAATGATTACTGAAGCTCTGGAAAAAACGAATGGCTCTTTGTCTTTGAAACCGCGCCCGGCGCTGACTTTGGTCGGTACGCCGCGCATCTTGCCGCTCGATCAATACGAATGTTTCATTGGCGTTAGCACGACTGTCGCCGGTCTGAAACAGTTCATCAGTGTTCAGGCCGCGCAACATCAACCGACGCTGCTCATCAGCGAACGCGGTTTGCGGCAGGAACAGGTGGCGCGCGTGCTGCATCAAGCCAGCGAAAATTGGGCGCAGCCGTTTTTCGCCGTCAACGCGCACAGCCTGGACAGCGAAGCCTTGCATTCGCTGCTTTTCGGTCATCGCGGCATGATGGAAACCTGCGGTAACGGAACCATCTATGTCAACGAACTGACCCGCTTGCCCGCTTTGTTACAGCAACGTTTCGCGGCATACATCGAAGAGCAACGCTGGCGCGGGCATTCAGGCAGGAATCACGGTCAGAAAAACGGCCCGCGGTTGATCTTCGCCACCGAATGGAACCCTTCCGAAATGCGCGCTGACAATCGCATCGCTTATGGCTTGGTGGATTTGTTGAAACAAACTTCATTCACCATCAAACCTTTGCGCGAACGCAGCGAAGACATTCCTTACCTGGCACATCACCTGCTCACTCGCATCAACAAACGCCTGAACAAAGGCCCGCACGAAATAACCACGCCGGCCCTGAAAATGCTGGCTGATTATTCGTGGGAAGGAAACATTGACGAACTCGAAGCCTCGCTGGAAAGCGCCGTCAACAGCACCAAGCCGCTGCAAATTGACGAATCCCTGCTGCCGTCCCGCGTTCGTTATGCCGCGCTGAAAGCCATCCCGACCACCGGCATTGACCTGCCTCAAATGGTGGACGATTTCGAGCGCAACCTGATTGAAACCGCCTTGCGGCAAACCAATAACAATCAAACCAAGGCCTCCGCCCTGCTAGGGCTTCGTGTTCAAACACTGAATATGAAGCTGAAGCGATTCAAGGAAAAGGACGGCATATTTGATGTCGAGGTGGAAGAGTCGGAGTAACTCAAAAGTTCGTGCAATTTTAAGTAGACCAGCCCTCGGCAATGCCGGGGGCTTGGTGTTTGTGGCCTGCTCACTGTCGCTTTCAGAAGCGCAGGCTTTCCACGTCACCAAAATTGCCGCTTTTGTTACCGCGCGCTATACGGTCCGGCCTGACGGGAGTATGATGACCCTCGTCAGCAGAAACTATTTCAACGGCATCTTCGGCAATCCGCGAAGGTGTCAGGGTAAGAATCTCCGGCTGTCTCAGCAAAGTACTTAGGCCGCAGCCGGTTTCGGCTTTTTCAGTTGTCGCGACTAAACCAGGTTTGGATTTCTCCGTCTACCAAGTGTGAATTGCCTGGAAACAAACAACCGCCATGTATCACAACAACTAACAATCATCGGAGACACACAAT
>CAZRXE010001424.1:0-1904 GCA_964603695.1 uncultured Heliomicrobium sp. | reverse complement strand
TTGCCGGCGAAGGCATCAGCGCCACGGTGGTTGAGTTCATCAAGCCGATGCCTCAAGGCCAGTTCAATGACCTGCGCGACAAGTTGCGAGCGTTGCAGGATCGCAAACAGGCCGCGCGACGCGAACCCAACTCCACCAACGTCTGGACGACTGGGGATGAAAAGGAGATGACTGCCATTCGTGAGAAAATGCTCAAGAACCCCCCCAATCGTCAGGGCAATCCCGCCATCGCCGAAACGGTCACGCTCAAGCTGGTCGCTACGACGAACGCCGTGCCCGGAGAACGCGAAATCCGCCTTGGCACGCCAAACGGCTTGTCCAACCCGCTGGTGTTTCACGTGGGAGAGTTGCGCGAATACTCCGACCCGCTCGCCAAAGTCCGTAATCCGGAAGCCGAACGCTTCCGCGAGCGAATGGGGCGGTCGCCAACCGATGCGCCGGAAAAGTCCGACCAGCGCGTCACGCTTCCTGCCGTCGTGAACGGTCAGATCATGCCTGGCGAGGTGGACCATATTCGCTTCGCCGCGCGCAAGGGCCAGCGCCTCGTGATCAGCGCCAGTGCGCGGGCGCTGATTCCTTATTGCTCTGTTGAAAACATTCGTGAGGACTGGGCACGCCTACCGGCGGAGTGCGTAGGCCAACACCTTGAAAGCGGCCTCGGCGAGCATCTGCTTGGGGCGGCGAGCATTCAAGGCCGCGCCAGTCGTGCGCTTCAAGCCGCTGAAGAAACTTTCCACTGCCCAGCGCCGCCCGTAGCCGCGTGCTTTGAGATGTTCGGGACTCATGCCCGCCCGCCATTTGCCATTGCGAACGCCATCGGCCCGCTGGCCATTGGGTTTGATCACACTTTCCACGCCCCACTGCTCCCGACACTGCGCATGAATCCATTCCGCATCGTAGCCCGCATCGGCATAAAGCCGTTCCACTGGCCCCACGGTTTGTGCCTGTCGCAACAGTTCGGGCACTTGGACCCGATCGTTGCTCGGCCCCCAGTCCAACACCAACGCCACCGGCAGCAGACTGCCACACAACACGACCGTCGAGACTTTCACCCAGCGCCGATACGATTTGCCCTGCCGGCTGCGGAAATACGCGCTGGCAGTGGTCGTTGCCAGACCCGTCGAATCCATCGCCGCCGCAGGCGCGAGCGATGGTTGCACGGTCAAACTGCCGAGGCGCGCAATCAGCGCTTGGACAATCTCCACAACCCGACTGCGGCCGCTGAATTTTTGCAGCGTGGTAAAATGCGGCAGCTTGTCCCCAAACCCCAGATGTTGGCGCAGCGGCGGACTCACGGTCAACACTTCCAGGACGCCGCGATAAGTGGTCTTGAGGTAGGCGCGCAGAATCAGGCAGCTCAAGAGTTGGCGCTGCGTGAAATCGTGGCGGCTGCGCGCCGCCCCATAGTCGGCCAGATGCGGGCGGCTCAACCGCATTGCCAGTTGCGCCACTTGTTCGATCAGTTCGGGCTTCGCTGCCGCGGAATGTTGCGCGCTCATGCTCCTCGAAGACGGCTCTCCCCTCAAAAAGGTTTCTACAAAGCAAGGCGCGGTCTGCGCGCGGTGATTTAGCAGCAACCAAAGCTGCGTGGCTTCGTTACTTCCAGCGCGGGATCAAGGCTGATTTGTTGCTCGAGGATCTGATGGACTTGCTGCCAGAATTGTTCCAGCGCGTGCAGTATCCCGCCGAGCAGGCGCAGAGCGTCCTCGCGATGCTCAAGACGATGACCTTCTCGGAGTTGGGGATTCAGCCGCCGGAAATGGGAGTCAAATCCGTCAAATGTGACGTCTGTCCGCTAGCTTTTCGGTAAGGGTGGGTGGCGGAAAGTTCATTTGCATTAGCGGGGTACGCCTGTATTATTTTGGCGTCGCGAAAAACCGCCGCCAACCCGCGCGACCGGCGAC
>CAZRXE010001423.1:0-6545 GCA_964603695.1 uncultured Heliomicrobium sp. | reverse complement strand
CTCCGGTGAATGGCGTGCTACCGCTGCGGAACCCTGTCACCAGAACGCGCCCCCCTGAGACATTAGGCACCACGCTGGTTTCGTCGCCGGCGCTCAGCGTTCCGGTTTTGTCAATCAAGCTACTGGCTGGACGCAGAACCGTAGAGTCATAACTTAGGGTGAAGTCGTAGGAGACAACATTCTTGCCCGTCAGATCGCCGACCATAATCGGGACGTTGACAGTAGTGTTGGCGGCCCCGGCCAAACTTTGCGAGATTGAGACGGTCACGCAATTACCCGGCTGTGTGACCTGGAAAGAACCCGCCGGCGTATCCTGGCAACCGGCTTTGACCAGATTTACAGTCCCGGATTGAGCGCCGCTCGGCACAGTGACTTGAATCTGCGTTCCTTGCGAATTGACTGTCGGCGTAGCGGTCGCGCCCCCGCCGAAACGCACTTGCGTGACTCCGGTCAAATTCTGGCCGGCGATGGTCAGGGAAGTTCCAACGGTCCCACTCGACGGCGTGACGGTTCCGCTGACGGTTGGACAGGTTGGCGTTGACTGTGTTCCCTCGCCGCGCAATTGAACAGTAAGCGTTCCGCGATTCGGATCGTTGCTCGTGATCATCAGCGCCCCTTGCTGCGGCCCCGCAGCAGATGGCGTAAAAGTGACGGAGCCTTCCAACTGCCCGCCTGGTTGTAACGTAAACTGGCTGACGGTAATTCCTGACCGAAACTGCGCGTTGTTGACACTAATGCCGTTAAGAATCAAATTGGCAGTGCCGGTATTGCGAATCACAATCTGCCTGCTCACGGTTGCGCCAACATTGACATTGCCAAAGTCAATCGCCGCCGGCTGTACATCAATCGCCGGGCTGCCCGCCGTAGCAGCAGCCTGATTGACGGTAAATGTCTGTCCGGCAATCGTCAGCGTACCAGTGCGCGGACTGGAGCTTGTGTTCGATTGTACGCTGTAGCTGACTTGGCCAGTGCCGCTGCCTGGACTGCCCGAGGTGATTTGCAGCCAGTTGTTATTGGATGTCGCCGTCCAATTACAGCCAGTCGTAGTTGCGACGCTAACACTTCCAGTGCCACCGTTGGCAGGTGCTGACGCGTTGGTCGGCAAGATCGAAAAGCCGCAGCTCGTGCTGCCGGGAATGCTGGCTGTCAAGGTGTAGGTGGAACTGCCGCTAAACGCGCCGATCCCCACATAATAGGTTCCCGCCGCCAACGATTGCGCCGTGGTGATCTGTTCGACGGTTCCGGAACTTTGCAACGAATCGTTGATGATTTCCAGTCGCCCTGCATTCAATCTTATTAGGAAAAGATCGAGATCGGCGGAAGCCGTGAAGGTGAGTCTCAACTCCAGACGCGCGCTCTGGGCAAGGTTGACGGCAAAGAGATCGGGGACAGGCTCCGAAGTGCCGTCATCGAAATTCACCGTAATCTGGGACGTATCGCTGCGCCCCGCAGAACCGGTGCGGGTACCTGGAACGCTCAATGGATTGGCCTGCTCGGCTGTGTCATTAGGTTCCTGCTCCGCTGTACCGCCTGGTGACTGTGATGGCGATGGGCTGGGCGGCGGCGAGTTGCCCAGTGTCGCAGTGATAGTGAAATTGAGAGTACTAGCGCCTCGATTGCCGACTACCAAATAGAGCGTTCCGGCCCTCAAGACTGGATTGCTCGCGGCATTGATGGTGAGCGTGAAGTTGGTTGTCGGCTGGCTCGGCGCACCATAATCGGCCTGCACTTGTCCTGAACTATTGACCGTAATCATCTGGTCATAACGGCCAAACAATTGTGCCGGTTGATTGCCGTTGATTTGAACCTGCAACTGCGACACACCGGCGGGAATGGCGATTGTGTATTGCGTTGTGCCGAGTTGACCGGTACTGGGCGGCACTGGCGCGGATACTGAGCCAGACTGCGGCTGGCCGGAAGTTAGGGCGACAGTATTTCCGCCGCCTCCGCCTCCCTCGCTGCTGAACTGCAATTGATAGTTACCGCTTTGGCCTGCCGAGACGGTGGTCACCACAAGAGCGTACTGCCCGGCACTTTGAAGTGTGACTGTGCCTCCGCCAGTCGGCACGCGCGCCGTATTGCTCAGTCCGGCGTTCAGATCCACAGAGATCGTCGTCAAACTGTCGTCGGGGTTGATTAGGAACAAACCCAGTTGCGGGTTGAAACTGTTGGACGAAACCGTGGCAGAGACTTGCTGTCCGGCCGTGCCATTGAAGACGTAATAGTCATAAAGAAATCCCTGACTCGAGCAATCGCCCGTCGTCAGCATCCCGCTCACGGTCTGCCCTGGACTGATTGATTGCAACGTACATTGCTGATTTGGAGAATTAGGGAGATTGAAATGTCTGAGAGTAATGGCCGCGCCATCACTCTTATCCTGGTTCAGGGGACTGCTCTCGAAAGGTGTTTCCATCCCCCAGCGCACCGTAGTGTCTTGAATAAAATCAACTTTCGCTGATGAGATGCGTCCGACGAGTAGGATGCAAGCGATTAGGCCCAAGCCCAAGCCCACTCGTACTGACAGATTGAAGCGACACAGCGCGCGCTGCGCCACGGCGAAGATCGTCGTTGACAATTTATTTGCCATAAAATCATCCTTGATTGGCTACTGCGTTATCGGTTGACCGAGGGTCGTTGCATGCCAGGGGATTGAAGGCTACTACACCGCCGCATGACCCACAGCAGGGCTATTACTGCACTGTCCGGCCTGTTGGCCGATCCCGTCTGGGATTACCTTCACTTTCTAACGCGCAAAGAGCTGACGGATCAGGTCACGGTACTCAAGATTTTTTTTTGACAGATTCGGCGAAGGTGAATAAGCTGCCCGCCGCAGCCTGAAAGTTTTCATCGAAAGCCCTGAAACAACCAAAAACTCGAGATTATGACTTCAGCGGAAGACATCACCCAACTTTTATTGGCGTGGAGCGACGGCGACCGGCAGGCGTTGGATCGTCTGGTTCCGCTCGTTTATACCGAATTGCATCGCATTGCCGCACGTTCGTTGCGGCGCGAAAACGAAGGCCACACGCTGCAGCCGACGGCGCTGGTCAATGAAGCCTTTCTCAAACTCTTCGATCAAAGCCGTATTGACTGGCAAAACCGCCTGCATTTTTTCGGCGTCGCGGCGAATCTGATGCGGCGTATTTTGATTGACCACGCCCGCCGGCATCTGGCCGACAAACGCGGCGGCGATGTGGTCAAAGTCCCACTCGAATCGCTGTTCAATGTTTCGGAAGACACGCTGGCCACCGGGCGACTTGATTGGTCTGACGACAAACTGGTGGAATTGCTTTCGCTCGACGAAGCCTTGAACAAGCTGGAACGGCTCGATCCTGACAAATGCCGTGTTGTCGAATGCCGGTACTTTTTCGGATTGACCGTTGAGGAAACCGCCGCCGCTCTGAATGTTTCGGCGGCCACCGTCGTGCGCGAATGGCGCGGCGCACGCGCTTTTCTCCATCGCGCCCTGGCCAAAAAGGAGTCATCTCATGCCAACCCAAATGACACCGCAACGCTGGAAACGGATTGACGATCTGTTGCAGCGAACAATGGAACTGCCCACCGCCCAGCGCGCAGCCTTTCTCGATCAACACTGCGCCGGCGACGACGCGTTGCGCGGCGAAGTGCTGTCGCTGCTCAATGCCGACCGGCGCGACGGCGAATTGCTCGATCAAGCCTTGCCGCTACGCTCCTGGGCCGAAGCCTCTGCGATTGGCCGTCGCGTGGGAGCTTACAAGCTGACACGCGAAATAGGACGCGGCGGAATGGGCGCGGTCTATCTGGCCGAACGCGACGACGATCAACAATTCCATCAGCAAGCCGCCGTCAAACTCATCAAACGCGGCATGGACACGGACGAAATCATCGAACGTTTCCGCCACGAACGCCGCATTCTGGCATCGCTCAACCATCCGAACATCGCGCGGTTGCTGGACGGCGGGACAACCGAGGATTGTCTGCCCTACTTCGTGATGGAATACATCGAAGGCGAACCGCTGCTCGCCTATTGCCAACGCAAGAACCTACCCATTGCCGAGCGGCTGAAATTGTTTTTGCAGGTTTGTCAGGCCGTCCAGCACGCACACGGCAATCTGGTCGTTCATCGCGATTTGAAACCATCGAACATTCTGGTCAACGATGAAGGCGCGGTGAAGCTGTTGGATTTCGGCATCGCCAAACTGCTCAACGCAGAGGAAGCCGGTCTGTCCACGCTCTCCGGCCAACGTCCGATGACGCCTGAATACGCCAGCCCTGAACAGGCGCGCGGCGAACTGATTACAGTGGCCAGCGATGTTTACGCGCTCGGCGTGGTGCTTTACGAATTGCTGGCCGGCACACGGCCTTATCGTTTCAAAGACCGCGCGCCCTCTGAAATCGCACGCGTGATACGCGAACAGGAGCCTGAGCGCATGCCGACGTCGCTACGCGGCGATTTGGAAACGATCACACTGACCGCGTTGCGAAAAGAACCCGCCAATCGCTACCAATCGGTCGGCGGATTGGCCGATGACGTTCAACGTTACCTGTCCGGCTTGCCAGTCCGTGCGCGCGGCAACGGCCTGGGTTATCGCGCGGGGAAATTCATCCGCCGGCACAAGACCGGCGTGGCGATGGCTGTGACGCTGGCTCTGTTGGTGATGAGTTCGATTTTCGGTCTGGCGGCGCAAGCGGCGCGCATCGCCCGCGAACGTGACAAAGCCGTCGTCGCCGAACGCTTTGCCGCCGAACAGCGTCTGCTGGCGGAACAATCGCGCGACGCCGAACGCCGGCAACGCCAACTGGCCGAGGCCAATCTGCAACGCGCATTGTCCGCCGAAACCAAAGCCAACGCCGAAACCACGCGCGCACTTTCCGCCGAAGCTCTGGCAAACACCGAAGCGCGTCGCGCCAACGCTGAAGCCGCGCGTGCCCGCACCGAGGCCGCCACCACCAAACAGGTTTCCGAATTTCTGGTCGGGTTGTTCCGGGTTTCCAATCCCGGCGAATCGCGCGGCAAAAACGTCACGGCGCGCGAAATTTTCGATCTAGGCGCGGCCCGCATCGGCAAGGAATTGCGCGATCAACCGGACGTGCAAGCCGCGCTGATGCAGACGATGGGCGATGTTTATTACAGCCTGGGTCTTTACCCTGAAGCCGCCAAGTTGCTGGAAGCCTCGCTGCAAATTCGTCGCGCCCGTCTCGGCGCGAGGCATCACGATGTGGCTGATGTGGCCGCCACGCTCGACAGTCTGGGACTGGTCAAAAACGCTCAGGGCGATTACGCCGCCGCTGAATCCCTGTTGCTCGAATCGCTCGAAATCCGGCGCGCACATTTCGGCGCGGAACATTCCGAAATCGCTCAAAGCCTGAGTCATCTGGCCTGGCTGCACAAAGAAAAAGGCGAACCGCAAATCGCCGAAACGCGCTACCGCGAAGCGCTCGCGCTTCGCCAGCGATTGGTCGGCACTGAACATTTGGATGTGGCCACCGAAGCGCACAATCTGGCCGTCATCCTGGCGGAAAACGCCAAATACGACGAAGCCGAACCGCTCTTCCGCCAATCGCTGTCAGCGCATCGCAAACTGCTTGGCGATGACGCGCCGGAGGTGGCGACGGATTTGCACGGTCTGGGGCTGCTCCACAAACTCAAGGGAAATTTAGAAGAGTCCGAACGTCTCTATCGCGAGGCGCTGGCGCTGCGGCAAAAAATCTTCGGCGAATCGCACCCGGACGTGGCCGCCACGCTCAACAATCTGGCGCAATTGCTGCGCGAAAAAGGCGAGCCAGCCGCCGCCGAACCGCTGTTGCGCGAATCGCTGAGGTTGCACCGCAAACTGATCGGCCCGGAACACGCCAACATCGCCACTAATCTGGACAATCTGGCGTCAGTACTTCGCCCGCAGGGCAAATTGGATGAAGCCGAGCCGCTGTTGCGCGAATCGCTGGAAATGCGGCGCAAGCTGTTCGGCAGCGCCCACGCCGATGTCGCCGTCAGTTTGAATAATCTGGCCTCGTTGTTGAGTACGCGGGGAAATCCAGCCGGAGCCGAAGTCGCTTACCGCGAAGCCATGGAGATTTTTCGTCAACGGCTCGGCAATGAACATCCCAACGTCGCTTTCGTCATGACCAATCTGGCCTCGTCCATACACGAACAGAAACGTTATGTCGAAGCCGAACCGCTTTATCGCGAAGCCCTGCGCATGCGGCGCAAATCATTGGGCGACGTACACGCCGACGTGGCCTTTTCGCTGGGTGAATTGGGAAGTTTGATGATCGAAACCAACCGGCTTCAGGAAGCTGAAGCCACTTTGCGCGAGGCCGTGAAAATCGCGCGACAGTCATTGCCGTCGGGTCACTGGCGCATCGCGCTGGCGGAAAGCGCGCTCGGCGAATGCCTGACCGCGCTCCGACTGTTTGCGGAAGCCGAACCGCTGTTGCTTGAAAGCTACGCCACGCTCAAAGCCAAACGCGGCGAACGCGACCGCTCCACACAACGCGCACTGCGCCGCATCATCGCCCTCTATCAAGCCTGGGGCAAACCCGACAAAGCAGCGCAGTATCAGGAA
>CAZRXE010001422.1:0-14721 GCA_964603695.1 uncultured Heliomicrobium sp. | reverse complement strand
TCGGCACGCCGGAAATGACGACGATGGACGTGTCGCTGTCAAAGAGCATCTCTTTGACGAAAGTGCGGAAGCTGTAAGACTCCGCATCGTTTTTCAGATCGAAGCCCATGTTTTTCATGAACTCGTTGTTGCGGAAACTGAGCGCCTGACCGTTGGTGAAATGCGCTTGCACGTCCACGATGAAGTAATCGCTCTTCGGCCATTTTTCGTCGTAAGCCGCCGGTTCCCAGGTTTCGGCTTCGTCCACTTCCCAGTAGTTTTTGCCGTAAGCCAGATTGGAAGCCAGAAAGCAGGTCGCCAGTCCCATCGAACTGCGCATGAAATCGCGCCGCTCCATGCCCAGCTTTTTGGCGCGGACTTCGGACAGTTCGCCGATCAAATGTTCGACCTGTTTTTGTTTTTGGGTTTGCGGGCGAGGTTCAAACTCTTCGTTCGAGACGACCTGCGTCGGCATCGGCGAATCCACGCCTTTTTTCATGTCTCTGAGTGCTTTGCGAATCCACATAGCGAAAAACTCCTTGAAGAAGGTAAGGCAATCTGCCGAGGTTGCCTTGCGTGATTGGAAAACGTCTTTGAAGCAAACGGGACAACCTCGGCAGGTTGTCCTACCGGAACATCAACCGTGACTCGCCGTCCAGACTTTCAATCGTTCCAGACTGGCAAGAAAGGGTTTCAATCCAGCCCACAACAAAAGCGTCGCCAAGATGTGCGCAGCGGTGCTGACAATCAACAGCGAATAGTTGACTGCTTGATCGTTGCGAAACACGTAATCAGTCGTCATTGCCACGGCAGTCGGCCCCAACCCCAGCCCGATCAGGTTGATGACGAACAGGTAAACCGCTGATGCCTGCCCGCGCATCGCGCTCGGCATCATTTGCTGGATGGCGGCGGGCGCAACGCCGAAAGGCGCGCTGGTCATGAACGCCGCCGGGATCAACAAACCCACCGCGACGTAAGGATCGGAAACCAGCGGGTAAAGCATGCCGAACGGTGTCCAGGCGATGGAAACAATTAGTCCTGTGCGCATGGTCGCGTCGCGATAACCGCGTTCCGCCATCCAATCGGAAAACCGTCCGCCCGCCACAATGCCCAGCGTTCCGAAAATCGCCACCGTCCAGCCGTAAACCTGTCCGGCGTAACTTTCCGTCCAGCCGTGATTGCGCACGAAGAAAGTCGGAACCCAGGCGCTGCTGCCGTAAGAAGAAAACGACAACAGCGCAAAGCCGACGTTATGGCAAAGAAAGGTTTTCCAGTTCAGCCGCAGATAAGCCATCACTTCGGCAAATGGAACTTCGGCGACAACGGAATTCCCGGCGGCGGTTTTGATTCGTCGCGCATCGCGGCGCAGCGGTTCGCGCACGGTGTACATCAACAGCGCCAGCAACACGCCCGGCGCTCCGACGATGAAAAACACCACCTGCCACGGACGCATTGCGCCCAGAATCGGCCAATCCCACAATTCCTGTTTCGAGGCGAAACCGGCCACTTTGCCGCCGATGATGAAGGCCAGCCCGGAGCCGATGTAAATGCCCATTGAGTAAATGCTGATGGCCGTGGCGCGACGTTTGGGCGGAAAGTAATCGGTGATGAGCGAATATGCCGCCGGTGACAACGCGGCTTCGCCCACGCCCACGCCCATCCGCATCAACAACATCTGGAAGAAGTTCCGCGCCAGTCCGCAGGCCGTCGTGAAAATGCTCCAAAATGCAAAGCCAATCGCGATAATCGTGCGACGGCTTTTGGAATCCGCCAGCCGTCCCAGTGGCAATCCGAACAAGGTGTAAAAGATGGCGAAGCTGAACCCCATCAACAGGCTCATCTGCGTATCGCTGATGCCCAGATCGCGCCGGATCGGACGCACCAGCAAATTCAGAATCTGGCGGTCAATGAAGGAAAAGACGTAAACGAAGGTCAGCACGCCGACCACGTACCAAGCATAACCGCGCGAAGGATAATCGTCTTCGCGCGGCGGCGCGGAACCTTGGCTGCGTTCTTGTTCGAGCGCGCTCATTCCTGTCAGCCTCCTACCTGGCAGCACACACGCACGCGAGGCCGCGTGCGCTCCCGGGTATTTATTGTCCAGATGAAGAAGCGGTCGTTTTGGGAACGGAGTTCGCGCGCGTGAAGGTGTACCAACCGATCATCATTTCTTCCCAGGTCTGGTCGCCCCAGCGCACGGCTTTGGTCGGGTCGGGGTTGAATTTGTTTTTCGCGGAATTATCGAAATGCGCGACGCAATCCAGCCGTGTGCCTTTGGGCAAGGCAATCGGCTCTTTCGGAAGGTAGGTGTGTTGCCAGTTGAAATCGTATTGCGGCACGCTGAGCAGAATTTCCGAACGTCCGTCGGGATAAACCGCCGTGTAGGTAAAAGCCGCGCCGCGCACGTGCATGTGCGGCATGAAGGAAGTAATCAAGACGTCTTCGCTCATCGTCTTTGAAGCTTTGACTTCATGACGAGCCGCGCCAGCCGGAATGACGAAGCTGGTGTTGATGGCGTTACCGGTAACGAGTTCCTTTTTGCCCGGCTCTTTGGAGAAGACAAAACCGATCTTGGTGCGATCCTTCGTCGCCTGGCCGTTGGTGGTGTAATGCATCTGGAAGACGATGTTGCTTCCCTTCTTAATCAACCGCGCGGAGTCCTTGCCGAAGGTCACGCCGGTTTTGTTCGGCGTGATGCCGCCCAAATGAACGCGCCCGCGCCGTAAATCGCCTTCGCCGCCGGGCGCAGTGTCTTTCACGCCGGCTTCCTGCGCGTAAGCGATGACGTGATGCACCACGCTGCGGTTGCCGGGGCGGATTTCCATCGCCGAAATCCATTTGTCTTCGGTGAAGTTGGTCGGCATGGAAAAGTACAGGTACGGAACCGTGCCGTCCGCCGGGACGGTGTATTCCTCCGGCATTTGAATCACCACGTCCGGTTCGCCGATTGTCCAGCCGGTGGCGAATTTTGGCGCGGCGGGCAGGTCTTTGTCTTCGCCTTTGGGCGCGCCGGCATTGACCCACTCAACGATGGTGTCAATTTCCTTTTTCGACAGACGCGGATCGTTAGCCCAGTGGCCGTATTTCGGATCGGCGCTCCACGGCGGCATCGAACCTTCGACTACGCGCTCGCGGATGGATTTGGCCCACGGACGCACTTCCTGATAACTCATCAACGACATCGGCGCGATTTCGCCGGGGCGATGACATTCGGCGCAATTCTTGAACAGAATCGGCGCGACATCTTTGCTGAAGGTCACTTGCGAAGCATTGGAGCGAGCGGCGGCAAACAGGGCGGCGCAAGCCAACACGGCAATCAATACAGCGGAAAAAACCAACTGGCGGTAGTTGCTCTTCATGGCGGTCTCCTTGTTTTCAGGATGTAGTTTGGAATTGCGGTGCGTGAACGGCGCGCATCTTACTCCGCTTACCGACCGGTGGGCAATTAAAACACTGCCGCGCGCGTAAGCAAGCGGCTGCCAGTGCGGGCTTCCGCTTACTCACGCGCGCGGTTCTGTACCGTTTTACTTGCCGCCTTTGGTTTGGTTCTTGACCAGAGTTTCTTCAAACCAGGCAGCCATTGCCGCGCCGGCGCGTTTGGCGTCTTCGCCGCGAAAGCCGTGGCCCGCGCCGGGAATAGTGATGAAGTCTGTTTTGACGTTTTGCTTTTGGAAAGCTTCGTGGATGATCTGACTGTTTTTGATCGGAACCAGATCGTCTTTGTCGCCGTGAATCAACAGCGTCGGCGGATCGTCGGCGGAAACATGAACCAGCGGCGAATAATCCTCCGCTTTTTCTTTTTCAAAGTTCAGCGCGGGAAAGCGATCCAGCACGCCGCCATCTTTCGGCGCGTTCAGGCCGCGCGCCAGCGGGCGCAAATCCACCGGCGGAAAGTAAGCGACGACGGCGGCCACGCGGTCGCTTTGTTTCAGGAATTCTTCTTTGGCGTTCGGGTCGCCGTTGTCCGAAGCAGTGCCCAGCACCAGCGACAAATGTCCGCCTGCGCTGCCGCCGAATACGCCCAGGCGGTTTGCGTCCACGCCCCATTGTTTGGCGTTGAAGCGAATGTAACGCACAGCGCGGCGCACGTCGGCGACAATTTCGGGAATCAGGTATTTTGGGCTGCTGCCGTGCCGCACCGGAATGACCGTGAAGCCCTTGTCGAGCAAGTCCTTAAATTGATCGGCCATACGCTGCGGCGGCGCGTAAGCCGACACCCAGCCGCCGCTGACCATAAAAATCACCGCCGCGCCGTTGGCGTTGGCCTTCGGTTTCAGCACGTCGAAGGTCAGCGCCATGCCGTCTTTGTGGCCGTAAACCACGTCGGGAATGATTTCGACCTGCGCCGTGGATTGCGCTGCGGCAACGCCGGCCAGCGCCAGCGCGCAAAAAATTGAAGTCAGAAAGTTTCGTTTGATGGTTCGCATATTTTTTCCTCTGCTATTTTTTCTTTTGTTTGGCGAGATAAGCTTTGGCTTGTTGACCGGCAAGCTCCACCAAATTTCCAATCGCCAGATTCACGTCAATCAAATGCAAACCCCAATTGGCCTGCACCTGTCCGGCAACGAGGATGTCGCCGGGAATGTCGTCCGTGCGCGGGTCAGCCGGATTGCCGTGGATTTTGACGGCCAGATACGAGCCTTTTTCGTTTGAAACGCATTCGGCGCTGAGCAATCCCGGCAGGCTGACAAACGGCGTCTTGATCGGTTGCGCGGGCGTCACCCAGGGTTTTGGTTCGGCGGCGGAAGAACCGGCAGTGCGCGCCGAACCCAAGTAAGCCTGTAGTTCGCCGCTGCCTCCAGCCAGCATTGCGGGATTGGTGCAGGCCGCTTCCATTCCTGCGCCGGGCAACCGTCCAAACAAACTGTTGGCGGGCGGCGGTGCGTTGTCGCGGAAGCTGACATAAGAAATCACGCAGCCGGTTTGATTGGCCGAACGGCAAAGCGGCATTTTTTGAAATTGCCCGCCGACGTCTTTGCCCTTCGGCACACCGACGTTCACCCCAATCAGCATGGCTGAAACAATGCGCTCCTGAACCGGTTTGCCGTCAATTTCGTTTTTGATGAGTTGCATCAACACGCCGGAACCTTGCGAATGACCGACCAACACGACACCGCGCCCTTTGTTGTCATTTGCCAGGTAATGGTTCCAGGCGTCGCGCACGTCGTTGTAGGCCAGCGCGCGATCCACCATCATCGGCTTGCCGGACATATTCGCCCGCAAAGCCGTCAGTGTCACCTGCCTGTAGAGCGGCGCGTAGAGTTTGCACCGCGAACCGAAGCGTGCGAACTGCTGTTTGATGACGTTCAACTCTTCCGGTCCGGCGTTCAGGTCGCTGTTGCCGGTCGTGTCGTTGGAAACGGTCGGGTAAACGTAAAAACAATCAATCGGCGCATTCGGATCGGCCTTCCATTTTTCCTCGGTCAGCTTGCCGTTGGCGGCGACGACGGTGGTGGTCAAATCCACGGCGCAGGCGTCCTGCCGTCCCGGACGGCACAACCAGGCGTCGCCTTTGTTGTAATCGTTTTTCGCCTGTTGCGGCGTCAAGGCGGCTTGCGATTGGGACTGCGCCGCGTCCTTGCCCCAAAACAGCATGGCGGCGAAGGCAAATAAAAGTATTGATCGTCGAAGCATGTTTCCTCTCGAAAAAAACTGGGTACGCATCGCTTCCAGCGTGTGGTCTTTCGCGAAAGACCACACGCTGGAAGCGATGCGTACACGGGCAATCACTTTCCATCCACGGAAAATGCGATCAGCGCGTTGCCCGGCATGCCCAGAATGCGGCCATAACCGGAATTGACGTAAACCATGCCACCCGCGATGGTCGGGCCGCCGGCGTCAATGGTTCCGCCTTTGGCTTGCTTGCCGTTGACCGCATCGTAAGGCTGCGCCGCCGTGTCGAAGTCCCAAAGGATTTTGCCGTCCGCCGTCGCGTAAGCGCGCAAGTGGCCGTCCGAAGTGCCTGAAAAGATCACGCCGGGAATCAAACTTGCCGCTGCCGATTGCGCGTTGCTGCATCGCTGTGTGCCCCACGAACATTTGACGGTGGGGGCGGGAACCTGCCACAACACTTTGCCCGTGGCGATGTCCACGGCGGAAAGGCCGGGTTTGCGTTTGTCCGGCGCGCCGAACGGATCGGCAATCGGCACATAAACGGTTTTCGCATCGGCCGTGAATCCCCATTCGATGCCGCCCAGCGCGGTTCCCGGACTCAGTCGCACTTCCCAAAGCTTCTTGCCTTGATTGTCGGGATCGAGCGCGAACAGCACGCCGCCTTTGTTGCCCGCCAAAATCACGTCCTTGCCGTTGGGCAGCTTGCGTAAAATTGGCGAACTGCCGAAGTCGAAATCAGGACCGGCTTTTTCGGGACAATTGCCCAGGCCGGGACGCCCGCAATTCATGATGTAGTTATCGTTGGGATGCATCTGGTTCGCCCAGCGAATTTTCCCCGTCGCCAGTTCAAACGCGATGATCGAATCGGAGCCTTTTTCCTCCACGTCGGTGTAGGAGTTGCCGGTTCCGACATAAAGCAATCCGCGTTTTACGTCCAGCGTCGGCGCTGACCAGACGGCTGCGCCCGCCGGGCCGTACAACTGCGTACCAGCGGAATTCTTTTTGTAAGGTTTCGGCTCTTCGGTGATGGTGTGCGATTTCCAGAGCAGCTTGCCGGTGACGGCGTCGAGCGCGGCCATGCTGCCGCGAAACTTGCAGCATTCGTATTTGTCCGGGCGCGAGATGGCTTCTTCAATCGAGGAAACCGGCACGTACAAACGGTTGCCGTGCAGCACAGGCGAACCTGTGATGCGGGCGACGACGTGATCGTCGAGTTTGATCTTCCACAACTCTTTGCCTGTTTCGGCGTCCACGGCGTAAACCGTCGCTTTTTCATCGCCGAAATAAGCCGCGAACTTCGCTCCGCGTCCCGCAGGCAACGCGCCAACCGAAATCGCCGTTCTGACGGGCGCGCCCACGCTGATTGCCCAATAGGCGCAGCCACTTTGCGCGTTCAGATTGATGACCTGACCGGAATCCGTGGTGACGTAAAGCCTGTTGCCGATGATGGCCGGTTGGCCAATGGCCATCGTCGCCGGGTAGGCGAATGCCCATTTCACTTTCAAACGCGACACGTCTTCGGCTTTCAGTCCCGGTTGCGGCTGGAAACGCGTGCTGTCCAAATCCTTGCCCCAGCCGTTCCAGCCGGGCGCTTTCAAATTGATCGGCCCACCCGGCGCTTGGCAGCGATTGGCCAGTTGCGAAGGATCAATCACGCCGCTCGGCTGTTTGCCGGTCAGATAAACGGCAATGGCGCGGATTTCCAGTTCTTTCAATCCATTGGCCTGCGTTTTCATTGAACCTGTCGTCAGCGCGGCGATAACTTCTTCCGGCGCTTTGCGAGCGATGATGGATTTGGGCGGCGTGCGATCTTGTGCGTTGTCGTGGCAAACGGCGCAGCGTTGTTCGTAAAGCTTCGCGCCGTCGGGCGGCGCGTCCTTACCAGTTTGCACCTGTGCCGTGGAAGTGAATTTCTGAAAACCAGCCAACGCCAGTAAAACTGCGCCGACCACTAGGAATTTTGCTGATGCTTTCATTGATGTGTTCCTGAGATGTGTTCCTGCCGTGTGGTTGGAGTTATTTCTTCAAATACTGATCGAACCATTCGATGGCGAGTTTAATCGCCTGCTGACGCTCTTCGCGATAGATGCCGTAATGCGTGATGTTGGGAACGGACACGTATTTCTTCTTCATTCCCGGCATCCGGTCATAAGCCAGTTTGGCGTGGTCTTTGTTGTCGAAGAGTTCTTCTTTTTCGGCCACGATAAAGAGCGCGGCGCAATCTTTAACTTTGGCGGCTTCTTCGCTGGGCAAATAGTGAATCAGTTTGTCACGAATTGGCGCGCCGATCAGATTGCCGACGGCTTTGGCGCGCGGTTCGGGATAGCCCAGTTCGCCGCGCGCACGTTTGGTGGCCTCGTCGTAAGTCAACTTGCGGTTTTGTTCATCCGCAATCACCCAACGCGAATCGAATGCGCCGACCTGACTGACCAATGCCTTGACGCGCGGTTCGCGGGCGGCGACGAAAAAAACGTGACCGCCGGAATAGCTCGAACCGCGAATGCCGATACGCTCTTTGTCCACTGCCGGTTCGCCCATGGCCCAATTGATGACCGTGAACCAATCGGTCAATTGTTCCATCGGGTCAACGTATTCGCGCAACTCTTCGACCTGCGCCGTGAAGCGGCGTCCGTCTTTCTTTTCAGGTGGAGTAGTCAAAACAATGCGCCCATCGCTTTGCCCCCAGCCACGATAATCGAAAGCAATTACCAGATAACCTGCGTTGGCCAGCGCCAGCGAATCCCAGCGAAAATTGGCCGCCGTGCCACCCCAGCCGTGCGCTTGAATGACTGTCGGCAGCGGTTTGCCGGTCAGGGATTTCAGCGAATACAACTCGGCGTGAATGCGGACGCCTTCGCTGATGATTTTGGCGGTGCGGAATTCTATATTCTCCGGCGCTTTGAAAGCGGGCGCGGTTTGCTGCGGCTGTGCCGCCGGATCGGGCGGGCGCGTGGTCGTCGGCTGCTGCGCTCCGGCAATGAGCGTTCCAGCAAACAACGCCGCCGCAAAGAGAAGACCTCTGATTGCCTGTTTCATCGGATTTTTCCTCGGTAACGCGCGGAGTCGCCGCGCACTGGTGATTTGCAGGTCACTGCATAAACGCAGTCGGCGTTGGTGTCAACGGTATCCCTCGGCGAAGAGAAAACAACGGAACAAAAAAGCGGAAAGGGAGAAAGCCTGAAGCCTTCTCCCCTTTCCTGTTGATGCGCCTTGATGATCGTGGCCGGTTAATTCTTGCGCGCCGCGACCGGCGTATCGCCGCTTTGACCCAGCGCCTTTGACCGCACCGAATCATCGCTGCTGCATTTGACGAACCAGGTTCCGGTGCTTTCGCGCCAGACGGCAATGTCAGTCTTGCCGTCGCCGTCGTAATCGCCCGGCACCGGCACATCGCCCAGGCTCGACGTGCCCCAGGATCTGGTTTCCACAGCTTTGTTGCCGCTGCGGATGATGTACCAGTTCGTGTCCGAACCGCGCCAAACGGCGATGTCCGTCTTGCCGTCGCCGTCATAATCGCCGGCCACCGGCACGTCCGTTCCCAAGCCCCAGTGACGGTCTTCGACTTTTCCGTCGCTGCTGCGTTTGATGTACCAGTGACCGGATTGCAACGTGCCGCGACGGAAGACCGCCGCGTCCGTTTTGCCGTCGCCGTCATAATCGCCTGACACGGTCAGGTCGTTGTACGGCGCATAGCCCGCGCCCCAGGCCGTTGAAAGCAATTGTCCGTCGCCGCTATTGAGGCTTAGCCAGTTGCCTCCTTCCTGAACGCCTCCGCGCCAGATGGACAGATCGCTCTTGCCATCGCCGTCGAAGTCGCTGAAGACCGTCAACGCAGAGGCGAAACCTGCGCCAATCACCACGGTGTAGTTTTGGCTGCCGGTGCAAGCGCCCTGCGTGGCGGTAATGGTGAAGGTGTAGCTGCCAGCCGCCGTCGGAAAGCCGAACAGCACGCCTATGCTGGCGTACAAGGTCACGCCCGGCGGCAAGCTGCCCGTGCTGACCGAGTAGCTGTAACTGCCCGCCGGAGAAGCCGTCACGGAGTTGGTGTAAAGCTGGCCGACGCTGCCGCCCGGCAAATTCGCCGGCAATGTGATGGTCGGACAACCGCCACTGCCGATGGTCACGGTGTAAGCCCTGTTGCCCGCGCAACTGCCGAAACCCGTCGCCGTGATCGTGAAGTTGAATGTGCCATTGGCGGTTGGCGTACCGCTCAGAACGCCTGTGGCCGAATTCAAGTTAAGTCCCGTCGGTAAAGCGCCGGCGGTCACGGTGTAGCTGTAATTGCCGCCGACGGGCGAAGCCGACAGCGCCTGGCTATAAGTCGTTCCCGCCGTGCCGTTCGGTAGGGAGGTCGGATTGACCGTCACCGTCGGGCAACCGATGGTCAGCGTGTAAACGCCCGTCACCTGGCAACCGTTGGACGTTTGCGCCGCCACCGTGAAATTGAATGTCCCGGTGGCATTGGTCACGCCGCTGATGACGCCCGTGCTTGAATTGAGCGTGAAGCCGGAAGGCAAACCGCCGCTCACCACGCTGTAGGAGTAAGTTCCGGCAGGCGTGACGGCAAGCGCTTGCGAATAAGCATTGCCCGCTGTTCCAGCCGGGATCGTCCCCGGAGACAGCGAAGCCGTCGGACAAGCCACCGTGATCGAATAATCGCGGAAGCCCGAACAATCGCCGGAAGTCGCCGTCACGCGGAAGTTGAATGTGCCCGTGGTGTTCGGTGTGCCTGTAATCGCGCCGGTCGCAGCGTTCAGCGACAAGCCCGGCGGCAACACGCCTTCACTGACGGTGTAAATGTAAGGAAGGACAACCGTCGAAGTGGCCGTCACTGCGGCGTTGTAAGCCGTGCCGATGGTGGCGTTGCTCAAACTCGCGGGGCCGACGGTAATCGGCGCGCAGACCGGGCCTGCCGGACAGGACAGCCCGCTGATGGTCAACGTGTACGGGCAGGCGTTGGTGTTCGTCGCGCCCGCCGTAACTTCGTGGACGACTAACGTGAAATTGGCGTTGCCGGGAACGTTGAAGCTGATCGTTTGATCGCCCAACGTGGTCACGCCCCAATCCGCCAGATAATTGGTTTGAATCGCCGTCGGCACGAATCCACTGTTGTTGTAGGCAACCAGATAAAGCTGCGAACCAGCCGCCGCATTGCAGGCGCTGCTCAATCTGACAGTGATGCAGTTCGTGTTCGAAGATGGATTCGTCAGCGTGAAGGCATCGAACCGTTTTACAGTGCCGACTCCTGCTTCCTGAAGATTGGGCGTGGTTTTCGGCGCGGCGCAGGAAGAAATAATGCCGTTGCGGTTAAGCCGGTTGTTCTGCGTCCCGGTGACGGCGGTGTAAGTCGGGCCGGAGACAGCCGGTGTCGTATTCAACGTTTCCGTGATGACCAGCGGCGCGCCGACAATCTGTTGCGTGAAAGGCAACGCTTGCGAAGGCGACGGGCCGTTGCCGTAGCTCGCCAACAAGGAGAAGTTGACGGTGCCGTTGCAGGGGAAATTCGCCGCTGCCGTAAATGTGTAACTGGTCAGGTTGACGGCTGTGGCATTCGCCGCGATGTCGCCGTAACTAATCGGGCCGGCTTTGGTGATGGTGATACCGGGCGTCGTGGTGGACAGCGTCGCCTGAACATTGGTCGCCGTCAGAACGCCGACGTTGGTCAGCGGAAGCAACAACGCGCCGGTTTCGCCCGGTTCGATGACGCCGTTGCCGTTGCCGACCACTTCTGAAACCGTGATTGTCCCCAGCGACAGATAAGCCTTGCCGCCGGGAGGGTTCAGGGATTTCAAGGCTTCCAGCGCCATGATGATGCCCGCGCCGGAATCGCGATCCACGCCCGGCGCTTCGATGTCAATCGCCGTGCTGGTCAGTGCCGTGCGGACTTGGGCATTGGTGAAGGCTCCCGCCGATTTAATCAATCCGGCGATGGCCGCAGCGTGCGGCGCGGCTGCGGAAGTGCCGAAAAACGGACTGCCGAATCCGCCGACGCCGGTCACCGCCACGCCATCCGCCGCCGTGATGTCCGGCTTCTGGCGCACAACCCCGCCCGTGGCGGAAACATTGCCCGGTGTATAGGGCGTGCCGTTGGCTTGGAAAAACACGCGGCGCGGCCCGTCGGAACTGAAGGTTTCCAGCACGTTGCCCGCATTGAAAACGCCGGGGAACGGCCCTGCCGGATCGGTCGAGTTGAATTTGACCGGCCCGCTGGGCGTGGCGGCAACGCCGAAGGCATCAGCGGCACAAGAATGTCCTCGCGTCTGCCCGGACGTGCTGATGCTCAGCCGCCCGCGATTCGTGTTCAGGTGCAGGAAGCGGGGAACGCCGTCAAACAGCGCAATCACGATGCGCGGGTTGACCGTGCTTTGCGTCATCTGTTCATAAGGGTCTTGCGTGCCGTCTTGAACGTTCGCCCCCGCTGCGGCAATACTCGTCCCCGCCGCATTGAGCCGGAAAATGTCGTAGTCGTTGGCTGATGCGCCGAGCGGGTCAGACCAATACAAGCTGATCGGTGCGCCTGTGCTGGCCAACGTCAAAGTGTTGAAAAGCTGGCCGCCACCAAAATCATGCACTCGGCCCCCACCAGTCAAGACACCCGTGGCCGCGCCGCCGTCCACGAAATCGCCTTCCCAAACGCCGGAAGTGTTGTCGTTTTTGTTGCCGGAATTGCCCGCCGAGGAAAAGTACATCGCGCCCGCCGCCGTCACATCATTGACGGCCTGAATGACAGCGCCGCCGTTGGTGTTGGTCACGCCGGGCTGGCCGTCCTGGAAGGGCGTTTCGACAAAATAAAACACGTCATCCACGATGATGTCGCAACCCGCCGTGCGCAGGTCGCGGATGTTTTGCGCAAAACCGGCCAGACTGCCAAATGCCGTGGCAAAATAAAGTTGCGCGCCCGGCACCAGGTCGCGAACGATTTCCAACATCGCCGTGCCTTCATCGCCTGATCCGGTTTGTCCCGGCAGTACGGTCACCGGCCCCAGATTGCCTGACGCCTGACTGAGAGCCAGATTGGTCACGCCGTCCGACAACACGCCGATTTTGATGCCCGTGCCGTCAATGCCGAAGACGGCGCGCGCCAGGTCGGCTTTGTGCGTCACATCGCCTTGCGAATTGACGCTGCCGACAAACATCGCCGCCGGCGAAGCGAACGAAACCACTGTCCGATTGGCCAACGCACGGCTCAACTGCGAACGCACGCGCGCCGCACGCTGCGGAAAGCCGGGCGAAAGCACATAAGGCGAAGGCTTCACGCCTGCCTCCGAAGGCTGCGCGCCATATTCGCGGCGCTCGTCGCGCGAAGTCATGGCTTCTTGTTTCGGTTGAATAAAAATCACGTCCGGCAATCCCGCCAGCGTTTCCAGTTGGTCGAAACCGACCCGGGCGCGCACCGCGCCGTAGCGAGAAACCGAGTTAATAACCGTGCCGCCGCCGGCGACAATCTGTTTGAGCACGGCGTCCAGCGACTTGGCGGAAATGTCCACTTCGACATCATTGCCGCTTATATCGAAGGGCACTTCCAGCGAGGCCACATTCGCGGCGATTCGCTGGCCGCGTTTCATTTTGGTGGCATAGATCAGATTGGAATCGAGTTTTCGTTGGGCAGGCGTGCGCGAGGCTTTTTCCGCCATCAGCGCCGCGATTTGTTGTTGGACTTCCGGGCTGAGCTTGTTGTTTTGCGCCGCCGCCGCGCCGGAAAATCCCGTCCAAGCCCGCAATCCGGCCAGACTGGCCGATGGGTTGCCGAACGCCAACCAGAGGGCCAGCGCGCAACAAGCAAACAGCAATATCATTAACCGCAGTTTGGAATCTGTTGATTTCTGCATGTGTAGAAACTCCTTTCAATTCGGAAGGACGAAAATTGTGTTTGACCGGAAAATCGCTATTGGCCGCCGCCGGGCGCGTCAGCACGATTGCGCGTGAATAGGTGGGTTCCACCTATCCTTTTCAGATCAAGCGATGTTTTACAGTGATTAAGCGGACAACGAATATGGCACCAAAGGAATTCAAGCGTCTTCTCCAGGAAGCGGAACGCGGACTGTAGGGCAACTGCTTGAACGGCGACATCCTAGCGGAATGACAGTGCCTCGACAAGCGCGGGGAGGCAATTTTAAGTAGAAAGGATTCTCGGCGGCTTCGGAGATGGCTTAAAAAAACGATTTCTGTTCGACAGGATTTTTTCAGGATCAACAAGACGACCGAACATCATGAAAATCCTGAAACAAATCCTGAACACAGGCTTCGCTTAAATTGCCGAAGGCTCCAATTGCGGCGCGACTTCTTTCGCGTACAAGCGCATAGGCTGTTTGCGCCAGTAAGTCAGCGAGCGCCACACCCATTCCATCGGCCCGTACTGAAAATGCCGTAGCCAGATCGGGGCGGCGATCAACAAAAACACCCAGACGGCTAGCACCACATACAGCAACTGATACCGCTGCAACTTGCCGAACAGCCCGAAGCCGTAACCGTAAAACAGCGTCGAACAAATCACGCTCGTCGCCAGATAGCCGCTCAGCGCGGTTTGCCCGACGGCGGCCAGTCGCGCGGTAAGCCGGCGCAACCATCCGTTTTTCACCGCCAAAATCACGAGTGAAGCGTGGCCGAGCGCCACCAGCAAGCGCCCGGCGTCATAAGTCGCGAAATTGAGCATGAAGCTTTCGAGACCGAAACCCGTTTTCAGGCTGTACCAACCTGTTGCCGCATTGAGCGCGCCGCCGATGCCGTAGCCGCAGAGCATCAGTTTCCAATAAAAGCCGTTGGCGCGCGCGCCCGTCAGCACGCCCGAAAGCAGAAGCGCCATTCCGACCAGCATCATTCCCGCCACGTCGTAAAGCAGGTTGCGATACATCATCGAAGACTGCATCTCGGTGACGAACTTTATCCGGGAAACAAACAGCTTTCCGTAACCGCCGCGATGCGTTTCGAGTTCTTTCTTGATTTTTTCCGGGTCGAGTTTACGGTTCTTCTCGCGCATTTCCCACTGTTTCTGGTCGGCTTTTTGCTCATCGGTCAGAGTTTTCCCTTCCGCTGCAAACCGGATGTCCTCGATCATCTGCCCGTTAGACATCTCGACAGATAAGAACATTTTGGTCGTTTTCACGATCTTCTTCAGTTCCGGGAACGGGA
>CAZRXE010001421.1:0-3761 GCA_964603695.1 uncultured Heliomicrobium sp. | reverse complement strand
ATCAAGCAATCGTGAGCAACGCGCATAAAGTTATTGCTGGTGTCGTTCACCAGTGTCGCCATCAAAGCGCCTCGGACTTCAACAGGCAATGCAACCAAATCAGGACAAAGTTCGACGGTGATTTCAAACATCGCTTTGAGCGGCAACTCGGAACCGAATTTTTGCCCAAGCTCAAGCCACGCGCGGCATCCCGCGAAGAGTTCTTTTTGCTCTTCGGCGGATAAGTCAATCAGGTCGCGCACCTTGCGTTCTTTTGGAGTCATTCGTCAACCGCCTTTCCCAAATAGATTCGCGCAAAATTGCTGCTACGGTTGCCTACGTAAACGGTGACATCCATCGCGCCGTTTTCGGCCAAGTAGGCCGGCACTTCAAACCCAACAATATCAACATGCGGCCAAAGCGGATGCACGGTGACGGCGGTGATGCGGCATTCGACCCCGTTCAATCGCACGCGCACATTTGCGCCGGCGTTGCGCCAGCCGGAACCGTGCAACGCGATAATCGTCGGACGCCCGGACGGGCCGACCGGGATAGGTTCCAGCCCCACCGGCGTGACCGTTGCGCCGATCTGGTATAGCGCGAGCGGGATAAAGTTTTGATTTTCTTGTGAATCGGGTAAGCCTGCGATTTGCACGCCCGGCCACCAATCCACGGCGCGAAACATGGTGCTGAACTCTTCGCCCGATTGCGTTCGCACGCGCAGCCGTGTTTGCGTTCCGCCGCGACGGCTCAAAACAAAAACAACTTGGTCGGGCGTGACAAAACGAATGGGCTGCGCTTCGCCTTCGACAAAGACCTGCACGCCGTTCAGCGTGGTTGCCGTGCCGAAAGGCAAATACACCGGCGAGGCCGCGAACGTGACGCCGCTGATGGCGGTCAGGGCGTCACGCGCGGGCAGCCCTTCCGGGTTCAGGTAGTTGCGGACAACCAGTTCCTGCGCCGCTGAAGGCGCGAGCAAAAACAGCATGGTGATGGCGACAAACAAAACTCGTTTCATAACTCTCCTGGGCTGGCTGTGTGAATTGCCTGGCTGTTGTTACGCCGATCAATTCACGGTTTCGCTGATGACGTCGGGCGTGACCGCGACTTCGGCAATCAGCGATTGGACTTCGGGTTGGCGGTAAAAATTGAAGATCAAGTCGCGCTGGTCAGCGACCTGGGCTTTGATTTTTGCGCGGGCTTGCTCGGTGGCCTCCGCAGGGAGCTTGCCCAAGGCGTAGAAGACTTGTTCAGCCTCGACGGGCGTAAGGATCAAGGCGATGACGGCGGTTTGATTGTTTGCTTCGCTCATTGTCGTTCTCCATTGGTGACGGCCGCACTCGACGGTTCTGACGATGCGACCAGGTTGTAAGCAGTTGATGATTACGATTGGAGATGCTTTTTAAGGGCATCCAACCAATCATCCTTCCACGTGCATTCGGCCAAACCTTCGCGCAGCGTTGCCGCTTCGCCGTCGCTTTCGCAGAGCGAAATCAACTCTTCCCACAGCGCGGCGTTTTCTTTCGCCAAATACTGTTTCAAGAAAGGTTTGATAAATGGCTTGCCGGCAGACATCTGACGCACCTTTTGCGCGGTCTGCTCAGCGGGGACTTGGTTAATTAAGTCTTGAATCAAAAATTGAATGTTCACGCCGTTGTCTTCCTCCGTCTCCGTGGTTGAAGACGCTTCCGATTCAACAACAGGCGCTTCGACGGGCGCAGGAATCTGTGTTGGCCGGGCAGGGTTGGTCGGGGCAGGGGACTGCGCCGGGGATGCTTGAGCAAGTCCGGCGAGGTATCGCCCCAGGCCGGCCAGGAGCGGGTTCAACCCGGGCGCGAGCGTCTCCATTGCGCCGGCGGCGAAATCCCAAAAGCTTGATTGCGGTTCGACCGGAGCGACTGGATTGTCGCTTTTGATCGTGCTGAGGATGCGCTTCATTGATTCACTTTCGAGCGCGGATGCGAGCTTTTCCAGCGGATCGGTTTGTGATAGCGCGGGCTGTGGCGGCGCAAACATTTGCTGCATCAGCCGAAGCTCTTCCAATCGCTCTTTCAGCGAAGGCGGCTTGGACGGCGCTGGTGGTTGCTGATGCGCTTGCGCTTCAAGCAGCTTGGTGGCGGCCTCGACAACGCTATTCATCACATAAACGTTTGCCTTTGCGTCTTTCAGCGGATCGGGGGCGGGCGCGGATTCATGAATGACGGTGGGTTGCGCTGCCGGAGTCACCACCGTTTCCGCCGAGGATGGATCTCCAACTGTCCGCAACATTCCTTGGACGAATTTTCCGTGTTCGCGGACTTCCACGAAGTAATGACCATCTGTGAACACGGAAAGTAGATCGTCATCCAGCGTGTCGGGGTCATAGGCGAACTCGCCTTGATACGACCAACCAATGGCGTTTGCGGGTTTGCGTTGAATCAGCGGGTTGCGCTTGGCAAAAGTGTCAGGCACGCGCCAGATGCGCGCCTTGAAGGCGTTGGCTTCACTTACCTGGCGCAAATGCTCGCGCACGGACTCTGAATGATCTTCAGTAACCACCCGCGGCTGAACGGGCACAGATGCCAAGCCGTTGCCATAAAGCAGGTGGCGATAATTGCGCGAATCAGCCTCTTCAATTTCCTCAATCTCTTCCTCATCGTCGTCAACTTCCTCTTCGGCCAATCGCGCGAAGCGTTCCACCGGCATCGTGAAATCGGCTTTGACTTTGACCTGACCACTTTCGCTGCGCGGCGCAGGCGCTTCCTCATTCTCACGTTTGCGCCGTGGCGCACGTTTCTTGCGCGGCTTGGCTTCGGGCGGATCAGGCTGGTTGTAATCGTGAAATGACTCGTTGCTGGCGGTGTCTCTCTCAGTAAGCATAGTTCTCGAACTGCTTGCTAGGCTTTTTGCGCTGTTTGGCGCGCGCAAACCATTGCGGATTTTCTTTGCGTCCGGTGGTCTTCACGTAATCGGCCACCAGCGCGTGAATGCGTTCGATCTGAATTGAGAGAGTGTCTTTCCGAAGAGAGAAGGAAGCGGAGGTTGTGCTGACTGCGTCCAGGATCAATTGCAGCGCGTAAGGCTTCAGTCCGGCAGCCTGGCAGGCCGCAACGTATTGCTGATGCCATTCATTTAGCCTCGTCATTCGCTGCGCTTTGACGATGACGACTTGAAGGAGCTTGTGACAGCCGTAGTTATTGACTTCCGTCATTTGATAGCGCGCATCATAAATGCCCGCTACCATTTGCTCAGCGACTTCAAGGACAAATTTCTTGAAGTCATCCGGTTCAATCTCGGCCTTTTCGCAAGCTGTTTTGTGCAGTTCGTATTGTTTGAGCGCCTCGGTTCCGACAATGCGCAACTGAATCGTCGTCAAACAATACCCGGCTTCCGTCAAAACCTGCTCAATCACAGGCTGTGTGTTCAAGATGCCCATATTCGACTGCTACGGGTCGGCTGCTGATGTTGATTTTTGCCGGTGACGGTTGGTTTTCACCGTGGTTTCACCGTCATGTCACCGTCATTCACCGTGGTTTCACCGTCACGTCACCGACGTTCATCCATTGGGGGCACCAGCAAACAACCGTGCTTATACCGAGTGAATTTGCCGTACACAATCCCCTGTATGGTGAAAAAAGTTTGCAAAAGGGGGTTGCGTAGCCTGTTTGGGGTGCGTATTTTTCGCCGCGTCTGAGAGAGAGAGCTATTCGACTGCGGGCGGGCAGTGGCATTGCAAAGTTGCTGCTCGCCCGCAGTCTCTTTTTGCCTGCCACTTGCCCGCCCGCCCCGTGTCCCACAACCAA
>CAZRXE010001420.1:0-2569 GCA_964603695.1 uncultured Heliomicrobium sp. | reverse complement strand
CTGCTGCTGGGCGTGGGCATTGTCGAAAACGCTTATGACGAAACCGCGATTATCGAAGCGATGACGCCGGCGGAAATCCTGTTTCGCGAACCGGAGTTGCTCGACATTGCCAAAGACCTGATGCCGCGTTTTCCGCTCGGCGACATTGACGTGCTGGTGGTGGATCAGATCGGCAAAAACATCAGCGGTTCAGGCATGGACCCGAACGTCATCGGGCGCATGCGCATTCGCGGCGAAGCGGAGCCGGAATTCCCCGCCATCAAGGTCATTGCCGTCACTGACCTGACCGAAGCATCGCACGGCAACGCCTGCGGCATCGGGCTGGCCGACGTGGTGACGCGGCGATTGGTCAACAAAGTGGATTGGGACGCGACGTATATGAACGGCGTGACCAGCGGATTTTATGAACACTTCATGCTGCCGATTGTCGCCGCCACCGACGCACAGGCGCTGGAATGGGGCATCCGCGCCAGCCACGATCCGCACCAGCCGAAAAAGATCGTCCGCATCAAAGACACGCTGCACCTGGGCGAAATGTATGTTTCGGACGCGGCGCTGGAACTGGTTGGCGGCAAGGTGGAAACTATCAGCGAACCGAAAAACCTGTTTAACGAACAAGGCGCGCTCATCGCTTTTTGACAAACATTGAGCGCGCTCGGAATCCAAAGGAGGCAGTTTATGGATGTTCAAGAAACTGAAGCTCTGATTATCGAAACACCGCGCGGCCCGACGATTGCTGGAAATCGGATCACGGTTTATTCGGTGATGGACCTCATCAAAGCCGGCCGCACCCGGCGCTACATCGCTCGCATGATGCTGCTGACGCCGGAGCAGGTAGACGCGGTTTTCGATTACGTCGAAGAACATCGAGAAGCCGTCGAGGCGGAATACGAACGCATTTTGCAACGCGAAGCCATCGCCCGCGCCGAATCGGAGCGCATTATGCGCGAGCGTTCGCCATACCCGCCGGATATGCCGTTTGAAGAGAAGCGCAAACTGATGATCCAAAAACTGGAGGCCAGGAAAAAGGCGGCGCTGGAGCAAAATGGAAATCACGATTCTCATTGACCAGGATTTGCTCGGCTTTGATGTTTTCATCGAGCAAGGGTTGAAGGAAACGGGTTGGGATCAATTGATTCAATTTCAATTCCGGCAACTGCGCGATTATGGATTGCCCCACAACCTGCCCGACAGGGAAGTCTGGCGTTTTGTCCAGACTCACCGTTTGCTGCTCGTAACGAACAACCGCAACAGCGAAGACGACTCTTCGCTGCAAGCCACGATGCGGCGAGAAAACACGCTCACCTCCTGGCCCATTGTGACCATTTCCGACAAGGATGCTCTGGTTCGGACGGACTATCGCCAGCGCGTGGCGCACCGCTTGGCCGCCATCATTGTTGACCTTGAAAACTATTTGGGCGCAGGCAGACTTTTTGTGCCTTGAACTCAAGGACAATCTCACTCAAAAACAAAATGGCCGGAGCGATAAATCTCATCGCTCCGGCCATTTTGTTTTGCGGATCGAAATCCGTTGTTAGAAGTTGAGCTTCAATCCCATCACGATGCGGCGCGCGTTGGCCGCCGCCGTGTATGAGCCAAAGAGCGCGTTGACTTGATTGTTGTTCGCGTCAAAGCGCGCCGTGGTGTCCACGCCGGTGAATTGCGTGTGGTTGAAGGCGTTGTACATTTCCAGCCGGTATTGCATTCGCACCCGGCCTTCCTTTGCCAGGTTGAAGTTTTTGAACAAGGAAATGTCCCAGTTGTTCGTGCCGGGCAGCCGGAACAGGTCTTTGGCCGCATTGCCGCGTCCGAAATCGCCTGCTGTCGTCGGCGGCAACACGGAATTGACGTTCAAATGGCAGCCCACGGCGGTTGTCTGCGCCGCCGTATTCGTGGAAGCGAAAGCGTGAGTGCAGGTTGAATTACGCTGATCCGACCCGATGACGGGATTCGCAACCAGCAACACGCGGCTGTCCACGCCCGCGCCGGTTCCGCCGACCAAGTCACGCGCCGCAACCAACGAATAGCCGATTCCCGATGGCGCGCCGCTGACGAACGACGTGATGCCGGAAACTTCCCAGCCGCCGAATGCCGTGCGCGTCACGGCGTTGTCCCAATACTTGCTCAGGCTGGGAACGCGGTAGACGTAATTCAGCACGAAGTTATGCGTGCGGTCGAAGCCCGCTTTGCCGTAATTGCGGACATTGCGGTCAATAAAGGGATTGATTGCGTTGCCGTTGCCGTCTACCAAGGTCATCGCCTTCGACCAGGTGTAGCTTGTCCCAAACGAAAGGCTGGATGACATACGACGATTCAACTGCACCTGCAAAGCGTGGTAGTTGGAATTGCCGCCGGTTTCGATCAACTGAATGTCGCCGTAGCCTTTGATCGGACGCAGGAAGTTGTCCGGCAACGGCGTCGTGCCGCCGGCCACCGTCGGATCAATACTGGCGGGCAGGAAACGCACGCCGTAATTGACGGCGTTCAAGCTGAGCCGTTGCAGCAGGTGACGCGACAGCGAACCGACATAAGCCACGTCGAGCACAGTGTTGAAGCCGATGTCGCGCTG
>CAZRXE010001419.1:0-2368 GCA_964603695.1 uncultured Heliomicrobium sp. | reverse complement strand
TAGCCTCTAAGCAAATAATGGGTGTGGGTTATGAACATTTTTATTGGCAGCTCAAAAGAACAAGAAAAGACAATGGATAAAATCTCTGCTTGGATTGAAAATGAGAATCATAAGCCCATGCAGTGGAATGACCCCGGAATGTTTCCTCCCAGTGAGCAATCTTTCCACTCGCTTATTTCTATTAGTAAGCGAGTAGACGCGGCTATTTTTATCTTTAGCGAAGACGACTCATCTTGGTATAGGGATAGCCATGTCAAAACAGTTCGGTTCTCCAAGAATTCAGGTGGTAAGTCCCATATCTTGTGGTTCATAAGCCAAAGAGACGATAGCCTTCCAAATCCAGATAGAGGCGTTGAAATAAATGCGTCAAATTCGTGATCCCATAACAGCGTCGTTTGAGCACTTTGACTTTATTGTTGAAGCCCTCGACAAACCCGCTCGTCAAGCGCGCCACAAAGTAGTTCGTGATTTCGTCCAGCCAGTTCGTCAACGTTTTGAGAAAGCTGTCAAAGCAGGTCAGGCCACTGGCTTGCACCTGTTTCATCCAACGTTTTAGCGCCGCCGTCCCCGAGGCTTTCGTGTGCTCGCGGTCAAAAATCGCCGTCAACTTTTCCCGCAAGTCATAGGCTTGGCGCAAGTCCGGGGCGGCTTCCAACAGCAGCGCCAGGCGCGCTTTTTCTTCCGGCGTCAGGCGGTGCCGCGCCCGCCGAAAGGGCCACATCGTGCCTTTCAAGAACTGGTATTCGTCCTTTGTCAACGCGTCTTTCAACGCGCGCAGGACTTCTTTACGCAAGGCATCGGCACTCGCGCGATAGGCTTTCGCCACGTGAAAGCGATCCACCACCACACGCGCTTGCCGCAGTTCTTCTTTGACCGCGTTGACGTACCCTTCATACATATCGGTGCAGACATCAGTGATGGTGGCGCGCAAGCCGACCGGGATGCTGCGCAGAAACGCCACGACCGTCTCTTTCTTGCGATCCGGCAAGACGCCCAACAAGGCCACCGTGCCATCGGCGCGCCGTTGCGTGACCAGCACAACGAAATCCGCGTGCCCTTTACGCAAGGCAATTTCGTCCAAGCCGAGGACTTCCAGCGCCGTCACCGCGTCCCACTTGACGGCCCCGGCCACCTGCCGCTCGACGGCGCCCAACACCAGCGCAGCGGTCAGCCCTTCTTTGCGCAAGACATCCTGGATCGTGCTGCCAATGAGCAAGCGCAACAACCACTGATCATAGGCTTTGGTATGCGGTGCCCGCGCTTCATACCACTCCAGTTGTTGCGTCGTGGTCGGATGATCGTCACAAAATGGACAGCGATAGCGGCGCGGACGCAACTCAATGAAGACGGGCCGCCCCAGAATCGGCAAATGCCGCAAGCGCAGGCGCTCGCCATAGCCGTGGAACTCTTCGATCGCGGCCCCACATTGGTGGCAACGTGTCCCGGTGCGCGTACTTTCGACGCGAATGGTGATGGCGGGTTCAGTCACCTCGGTCGCGAGAATCCGCACGTCTGGCAAATCCAACGGAAATTCAATGACAGGTGGCATCTGACTTTCTCCCTTAGAGCAAGGCAACCCCTTTATCCTTTCACACTTTCAGGCGACTGCGAAACCACTACATATGGACACCACCACCTGAATTCTCAGAGAGCCCCATCAAATTCATCAGCGTCGGGATCGTCGCGCGATAATGACCGTTGAGTTGTTCGATAATTACGGGATACTGCATAAAACAAGATTCCTTTCGTTCGCGCCGGGATTATAGCGGAAAGGGGCAGGGAGTTCACGGTTGCGGCTGGCGCTTGAGGTAGCCCAGCGACACCAGAAACGCATCCATCGCGCGCACCGTCGTTTTGAAATCTTCGCCGTCGCCGCGCCCGAAATTGAAGAAGCCGTGATCGCGGCCTTCGTAGGCTTTCACCTCGCAATTATTGCCGTGTTGCTTCATCGCCGTGCAGAAGTTGGTCGCTTGTGCAAACGGAACCGTTTTGTCCGCCGTGCCGTGGAAGATGATCGTCGGCGGCAGCTTGCCCTTCACATTTTGTGCGGGCGAAGCAGCTTTCGTTTGCTCACCAAAGCCGTAATCTGTCGGAATATTCGCCACGTCCAGCGCCGGATTGAATAACACCAAGGCATTCGGCACGGGGCTGATTTTCAGGTCATCGCTTTTATCCTCAAAGCCGCTCACCGTTGCCAACGCCGCCGCCAAATGGCCGCCCGCGCTGCCGCCGCCTGCGGCGATGCGGTTCGCGTCAATGCCCAGCTCGCTCGCCTTCCCACGCACCCAACGCAGCGCCGATTTCGCATCGGCAATACATTCCAGCGGCGTGACGTTGTGCCGCGATTTGACGCGGTATTCCGCCGTGA
>CAZRXE010001418.1:0-4052 GCA_964603695.1 uncultured Heliomicrobium sp. | reverse complement strand
TATGTCTTCGGCTTGGATCTGGTGCTGCTCATCGCGCAGTGGGGACGGTTTCGCATTCCCGTCGTCTGCGAGTTGGTTGGTCCAGGCATCAAATTTCATCTGACAAATGGAAAATAAGCCGCCAAGTGTTATCTGGGACGTGAAATTTGCCTGAAACTTGAGGGTTGATCTGTGTTCATCCCAGTTCATCCGTTATCGTTTCAACGGCACGGCCAGCGTCAGGCGAGTTCCTTGTCCCGGCGAAGAATCAATTGTCAGTTGCCCGCCCAGTTCCAGAGCGCGGGCCTGCATGTTGCCCAAACCGTTTCCGCCGCGACTTTTGGGCAGGACGGCGACAGCAGTGCCGGGTGGAGGCGGCGTGAAGCCGAGTCCATCATCTTTGATTTCAGCGATCAATCGGTTGCCGCTGACTGACAGGATGATGAAGACATTGCGGCACTCGGCGTGGCGGGCGATGTTGTTGAAAGATTCCTTGAACAGCAAAAACAAATGGCGGCGTTGTTCGGGATCGAGTTTGATCTTTTCGACTTCGAGCGGCGCGGTGAATTGCCAGGCGATGCCTTGCGCGTCCAGCACGTCGGCGGCGAATTGTCGTGCGCGCGTGATGACCTGACTCAGATCGTCCCGGCGCGGATCAATCGCCCAGACAATGTCGCTCATCGAATCCACCAGGCCGCGTGCCGAATCGGCAATGTCTGTCAGCATCCTTGAGGATTGGCCGTTGTGTCCGTTTTGTTGTTTGACCACTTCGCTGAGGATGGCCATGCGTGACAGGCTCGCGCCGATGTCGTCGTGCAGGTCTGTGGCGATGCGCGTGCGCACGCGTTCGATCTCAAGCAGCCGTTTGACGCGCAGCCGGTAAACGTAATAAGCCGCAGCCGCAGCCGCAGCCGTCACCAATGCCACAAACCACCATCGCTGATAAAACGGCGGCAGGACGCGAAACTCCACCATCGCGGCCTCTTCGCTGACCGTGCCGTTCAGACTTACGGCTTGAACAAAAAAATGATAGCTGCCCGGCGACAGGCTGGCGCTGACAGTGCGTTGCTGGTTGGGCGCGCTCCAATCCTGATCCAGCTCCTCGATTTTGTACCTATAACGCAGCGGCGCACTCGCCGTGAAGCTGAGGCCAAAAAATTCGATTTGAATCTGGCTTTGATCTGGATTGAGCGTCAGGCCGGAAATCCGGCGTTGGCCGAGTTCGGGAACAGGTTGCCGTTGATTGCCAACGGTGAGGGCGCTGATGAACACCGGCGGCGCTTCGGTTTTTGAATCCTGCCCTTCCGGCATCAATCGCGACAAGCCTTCGCGCGTGCCGAACCAAAGCGCGCCCTGGCGGTCGGCGAAAGCGGCGATGACTTCGCCCCGGCTCAAACCTTCGCCGGCGGTGAACTGTTTGATCTGTCCTCCGGCGACATCCAGCCGGTCAACGCCGCGCGTCGTGCCGATGTAAATCCTGCCCCAGCGGTCTTCCGTGAAACTGTGCGGGGTGTTCGAGGACAGGCCGTCTTTGATCCTGTAATGAACAAAGCTCGGTTGCGCCGCCGCCGGTTGATCCACGCGCGCCGCGCCGCCGCCTTCGGTCGCCACCCACATACGCCCACTGCGGTCGCGGTATAAAGCCAGCATCATCCCCGCAGGCGGCGCTGCGGATTCATTCGCCGATTGACCGAAAACTTCAAAACGGCCTTGCCGGTAACGCATCAACTCGCCGTAATGCAGACCCATCCAGACATTGCCCGCGCCGTCTTCGGCAAAAACGTGTGCCCAGTTGTTCGGCGGAATGCCGTCGTTGACGCCGTAACGTTGCAGCCGGCCCGTCGAGCGTTCCCAGCGCGTCAGAGTTACGGGCGGCGTGTAAGAGCTGACCCAGACATCGCCGCGCGAATCTTCAAACAGCCGCGAAATATTGCTGCTCGCCATTCCGTCTTTTTCCCTGTAGACGGCTTTTGGCGCGACGGTCGCCAAATCTTCCAATCGCGCCACCGCCGGAAAGCGGAACAAGCCTTCGCCCGTGGCGATCCACCATTCGCCGTCGTGCGCTTGAATCATCGGGCGATTTCCCGTAGCCGCGCCTTTCACCTTGTCCGGCAAATTCGGCGCGACGGTGATGAACCGGTTGCCGTCGAAACGATTCAGCGACCAGCCATTGTTGACGACGATCAACTGTCCCGCGCGGTCTTCAAAGATGGAAAACACATCGGCCATTCCCAGCCCGTCCGTTTCGCGAAAAGTGGCAAAGCCCTGCCGCGAAATGCGCGCCGCGCCGCCAACCTGCGACCCGATCCATAAGTTTCCCGCGCGGTCTTCTGTCAGCGTGGAAATCAAGCGGCTGACGCCTTGTTTGGTGGAATAGTTGCGAAAGCGTTCGCCGTCGAATTCAAACAATCCGCCGGCCACCGTTCCCAGCCAGACGTGTCCGTCGGAACGTTGCCGAATGGCGCGCACACGCGGTTCCAGCAAGCCATCCGCCGCCGTGTACCAGCGCGCTTCTCCCGGAACGGAAGGCAATACCAGCCGTCCATTCAGCAGGTTTTGCTGTTTGGCCGCTTGATTCAAGGCAATCAAGCTTTTCGGCAAACCGTCGCCGGACGGCGCGTGGTGCGGCTTGTAAATCATCAGCCCGGCTTGATGACCGATCCACAAACGGCCGTTGTCGTCTTTGTGCAACGCGCGTACGGAATCCAGGCCTTCGCCGGGAAAGACCGCGTAATGCTCGAAGCGCCCGTCCGGCAAGCGCCGCGCCAATCCGAAAAACGAACCGATCCACAAACTGCCGTCGTCGTCTTCCAGCAGGCTTGAAATTTCAAATAGATGATCCGGTTTGGCCGGATGCCCAATCGAAACCAATTGAAAACGGCGCGCGGGATCTTTCGGGTTCATCAGGTATAAACCTCCCTGCGTCCCTATCCACAGCCGTCCGGCGCGATCTTCCAAAACCGAAGTGACGGAATTCGCGCCCTGGTTTTCGCCCAGCGTGTAGTTGGTGAAAAGAGAATGGCTGGAACTTGCGGCGGAATGGCGGGAATCCCGCGACGGCGCAAAACCGCTCAAGCCTTGATTAGTCGCCACCCAATAAGTGCCGTCGCGACCTTCGGCCAGGTCATTGACGCGCCCGTGAATCAAGCCGTCGCCGGGCCCGTAATTGACGAAGTTGTTGCCGTCAAATCGCGACAAGCCGTCATAAGTGCAAAACCACAAAAAACCATGCGAATCGCGGATGATCTTCGACACGCGACCATGCACCAGACCATCGGCAGTAGTGTAGTTTTTGATGGGAAGTTGTTCGGCGGTGCCAGGTCGAGCAAACCAAAACGCCGCCGTCATCAAGCAGGCAGTCAGCAGAATGCGAATCCGGAATTTTGAGACCGCTCCGAACATACGTAAGCGCCCGACTACATCGCATCAATCGCCGCCATCACGTCTTTACTGTGCGTGGCTGTTTTTACCTTGCCGAAGGCGTGGGCGATCTTGCCGTTTTCGTCAATGATGTAAGTAATGCGCAGCACGCCCATGAAGGTCTTGCCGTACATGCTCTTTTCGCCCCAAGCCCCGTATTTTTCCATCATCTCGTGCGTCGGGTCGGAAAGCAGCGGGAAGGGCAGGGAATACTTTTCGGTGAACTTCCGATGCGAGGCTTGATCGTCGCCGCTGACGCCCAGCACTTCGACGCCGCGTTGTTTGAGCGGCGCGTAATCGTCGCGAAAGCCGCAGGCCTCGACCGTGCAACCCGGCGTCATATCTTTCGGGTAAAAATAAAGCACGACTTTTCGGCCCTTGAAATCCGAAAGCTTGACGGTTTGGCCCTCGGTGTTTTTCAAACTGAAAGCCGGCGCTTTGGCGCCGACCTTGAGCAGTTTGGATTCTTTTTCCTCCACCGCTTTGGCGGTTTTCGGAGTCGCCTTTTTCGCTGGCATGGCAGTGAAATCCTCCTATTGGTCTATTGATTTGATGGGTTTGAATTTCGCCCGTCGTGCCGTTCGCTGATGTAACGTTCGACGACGTTGATGAAGATGTTGAGCCGCTCATCCGTTTCCTTCAGTTGAGCATCC
>CAZRXE010001417.1:0-13135 GCA_964603695.1 uncultured Heliomicrobium sp. | reverse complement strand
GCGCGATTTTTATTCGCCGCTCGCTCAGCCTTTGAACGCCTGGGAAAAATACGTGCAGGCGTTGCTGGCGGCGGTAGAGTTTCTGTTGATTGACTGAAAGCCGGTAACGATGAACGAAAGAGTATTACCCAAACTGATCGCTTTAACCGACCCATTGCGTAATAACACTTAGGTTAACTCACTACTGCATGGCATCCACCTTCACCGTCGCCCCGCTCGTTTGATTGAAACGCGCCACGTCCGCATCCAACACCGTTTTCAATTTTGCCAACGCATCGTCCAGCCGTTTTTTCAGAATGACGTGAAACTCCTTGCTCTGATCGGTAGGCCGGAAGCCGGGATTGCCTGCCATATCGCCTGCGCCGTTGCCTACTTGAGCGAGCAAATGCAGATAGTGGAAGTAAATCGTCATCGGTTCGCGGTACGACTTCGGGTCGTTTTCGTGGGCGACGGGTTGCAGCAGTAGGTCTTCGACGGCTTTCAGCTTTTGATCGAGCGCACGCCCAGCGGCGAGTTGTTCCGCGCTGCCTTTCAGGTCTTCGAGCTGTTTGCGGATGCGTTCGATTTGGTTGATCGCATCCACGGCCTGATTGGTTTCGTCGGTGAGCGTCAGGCACATATCTACGCCTTCTTTCACTTCGGCGTCGGGAACGCCAACGTTGGGATCGGCCATCAGGCGCAGGTTTTGTTTGACCTTGGTGCCGCCGGCTTCCAACTCAATGGTGTAAAGGCCAGGGCCGGCGGTGAGTGGTTGATTGGGCGGTTGAATGCCGTAATGCACAATGTTGCGTGTCTGGCGGCCTTGAAAGCGCGGCTCCTGCCAGACTTGCGGGTAGCTTGCGGGCGTGGTGCGCAATTCGACCTGGCGCGGGCCTTGGGCGTAGCGCAGATTCCAATTCAAGCTGTTCATTCCGGCTTGGCCGTTGGCAGAGAGCTTGTTGACAAAGCGGCCTTCGGCGCTGGTGATGGTGATAGTTACCGGCCCGGCGGATTTCAGGAAGTATTGCAGGTAAGCGCCCGTCGGGAAGTTGCGAATGACTTCGCCCGCTGTGCCGCCGCCTGCTGTCGCGGGGTTGACCGGAGCGCCGCCGCGTCCTCCGCCACCGCCGCCTTGTCCGGCTGGGCGTTGGCCTTGTCCGGCTTGTCCTTGTCCGCCGCCTGCGGCACGTCCGCCTTGAGCGCTGGCTGCATTGCCTTGCGCAGCGCCAGCACCAGGAGTCACAGCAGCTTCACCGCCACCACCAAAACCACCGACGCCGAATCCGCCAAAGCCAATTGGCGTATTCATAAAACCGGGCGGGCGCGAAATCAGCCTGTAAGCCCCGCGCGGCTCAAACAGCGTAGCCACGGCGTTGTTCACTTCCGGCTTCGCTTTTTGAATCGGCGTCAGGTCGTCGAGGATGTAAAAGCCGCGTCCTGATGTTGCGATGACGAGGTCGTTGTACGTTGGTTGAATCTCGATCCACGAAACGCCGACGTGCGGTAGATTCAATTGCAACGAAGCCCACGTCGCACCGTCGTCGTGCGAAACGTACAAGCCATTCTCTGTTCCCGCATACAACAAGCCCGGCACCTTCGGGTCTTCGCGCACGACGCGCACGTAGCTGAATACCGACTTGGGAATGCCTGCGCCGAGCGCCTTCCACGTCTTGCCGTAATCGGTGGTCTTGTAAATGTGTGGCTCGCGGTTATTGACCTGATGGCCGTCCACCGAAATGTAGGCCGTGCCTTTGGCGTGGCGCGAAGCTTCGATGTTGTTGATCGAACCCCACTTCAAAAAGCCCGGAACTTTGGCCGTCAAATCCTTCTGCCAGGTCTTGCCGCCGTCGCGCGAGAGGCTGACGATGCCGTCGTTCGAGCCGATCCACAACACGCCCTTTTCCTGCGGCGCTTCGGCCATCGAAAAGATCGTGCAGCATTCTTCAACGCCGAGATTGTCATGTGTCAGCCCGCCCGACGGGCCTTGCTTGGTTTTGTCGTCGGTGGTCAGGTCGGGACTGATGGTCTTCCAGCTTTGCCCGGCGTTCGTCGTGACATGCAGATATTGGCTGCCGACGTAAACAGTGTTGCTGTCGTGCGGCGAGATGTAAACGACGTGCGTCCAGTTCCAGCGGTACTTGGAAACGTTGGCGGGCGCGTCCAAAAACTTCTCCGGCCACACATCCACGGAGCGCGTCACGCCCGTGCGCACGTCGTAACGCTCGACGCCACCCGCGTAACAGGTACCCCAAATGATGTTCGGATTTTTCGGGTCGGGAATCGCAAAACCGGATTCGCAACCGGCAGTGCGCGACCACGTAATGTTGCCGCCGAGGCTGGCACCGGGGCCGCGCGTCGAAGATTTGTCCTGCTCGCTGCCGTGCAAACCATACGGCACGGCGTTGTCCACCGCGACGTGATACATCTGCGCGATGGGCAGAACGACGCGCTGCCATTGCTGGCCGTGGTTCGTTGTAATCATCACGCCTGCGTCGTTGCCAATCATCATCCGATCTGCGTCGGTCGGGTCGGCCCACATATCGTGATTGTCTCCGCCCCACGGAATCGTGCGCGCCGTCTGGCCGCCATCCATTGAAACAACCATCGAGTTGTTCGGGAAATAAACCTCGTCCTGATTCTTCGGCGAGATCAGCATGCGCGAGTAATAGTGCGGGCGCTCGGCCAGAATGTGGCTGTAACTAACGACCTTCCATTGCTCGCCGCCGTCGTCCGAACGCCAGAGCGAACCTTTGCCGTTCCAGCCGGTTTCGATTAACGCATAAACCCGTTGCGGATTGCTCGGCGCAATTGAAACGGCGATTTTGCCCAAGGGGGATTCGGGCAAGCCCTGCGCGGGCGTCAGGCGTTTCCAAGTAGCGCCACCGTCGGTGGATTTGAAGACGCCGCTGCCGGGGCCGCCGCTGTATTTGCCCCAAGTGTAAATCACGAACTCCCACGTGCCCGCGAACAGGATGTTTGGGTTCGACGGATCCATTGCCAGTTCCGACACGCCCGTGTTTTCGTTGACGAATAAGGTCTGCTCCCAGGTCTTGCCGCCGTCTTTCGTGTAATAAACGCCGCGCTCTTTTTGCGGACCGTAACCGTGGCCGAGCGCCCCGACATACACAATGTCGGGATTGGTCGGATGCACGATGATGCGCGAGACGCGCCCAGTCAGTTCGAGTCCCATTCGCTGCCACGTTGCGCCCGCGTCAGTGGATTTATAAACACCATCGCCAAGCGACACGCCGCTGCGAATCCAACTCTCTCCCGTGCCTGCCCAAACGATGTCGTGATTCGACGGCGCAATCGCCAATGCGCCGATGGATTGCGATTGCTGTTTGTCGAAGACTGGCTTCCAGACCACGCCGCCGTCAGTGGATTTGAAGACGCCGCCCGACGCCGCACCGGCGTAATAGACCTGCTTGTTTCCCGACGGGCTAACGACCGCTGCGACGCGATTGCCTGGCGGGCCGACGTAACGGAATTGCAGGCGGCTGACATCCACGCCGTTGATGACGGTGGGACCGTCAGTCATTTCGATTTGTTGCGGCGCTTGTTGGAATTGACCGCCGGCGCGTTGTGCCTGAAGTCGCGTGCCGGCAAGTGTCAGCGCGATCAATGTAATGAAGGTGAAAAGCAGGATGCGGGATTGGGTACTCATAAATGTTTCCTGATTGTAGTTGGTCGAAAGGGTCAATGGATGGAATCCGCGCCTCAATTCGGATCAATACTCACTTTTCGCTGACCGCCTCCAAGTTGAGCCGCTTCAATTCAGCGTTGAATGCCGTAAGGTCAGTTGCCAGCACGCGCGCGAGGCGATCGGTTTGCGCTTTCAGTTCCGCTTTCAAGTCGTTGAACACCGGCAAGGCATTGCCGATGGGTTTGCCGTCGCCTCGATTTACCATTGAAAGCAGCGCCGCCAGTCGGTTGTTGATTTTGATCGGGAAGTTGAGCGGGTCTTGATTGCTTTGATTACGCACTTGATAGATTTCGGCTTCGACGGCGCTCAGGTTTTTGCTGAGCGTTTGGCCGGCGGCCTTTAGTTGCGCGTTGTCGTTGGCTTTGAGACGTTCGGCCACCGCCTGCTTGATCTTGCGAATTTGGATCACAGCGTTGTTCGCTTCGCTCAGCTTGTCGCGGATTTGCGAGGCCAAATCGAATTGCTCCTGTAAGTCGGCGTCGGTGACATTGATGAGCGGATGCCGTTTGACGACGAGCGTTTGTGTGTGCGTCTTGCCGTCGGCGGTCAAGCGCACTTGATAATTGCCGGGCAACGCCGCTGGCCCAGCCACACTGCCACCCCAAAGCACCATGCCGGGAAAGGATGTCGCGTTGGGGTAACGCAAATCCCACGTCGCACTGTGCAACCCGGAAGTCAATGGAATGTTGACCGGCCCGCCGAATCCACGACCACCGCCGCCTTCAGCATCATCTGTTTCACCGCTTGGAGTTGCGACGGCCTCACCGGTACCACGCCCGCCTCCAGCTTCACCGCCTCCGCCAGTGCCGCGTCCGCCGCCACGTCCACCGCTTGCTGCATTCGAGCTGCCGTTGAAGGTTCGCAGCACCTGGCCTTTGCCGTCCAGAATTTCAAGCTTCAGTTCTTTGGCCGGTTGCTTCAGCAAGTAAGCGATGCGCGCGCCGCCCGCCGAACGAATGCCGTCTTCCGGCTTGAAAAGATGCGCGTCGGCTGTTGCAGCATCGTGTTCGCGCAACGGTCCCAAATGGTCGAGGATGTAAAAGCCGCGTCCGTGCGTTGTGATGACCAGATCGTTTTTCTCAACCACGATGTCGCAGACTTGCGTGTCGGGCAGATTGAGCGAGAGCGATTCCCAGCGGTCGCCGTCATTGAACGAAACATAAATGCCGTGCTGCGTGCCCGCGTAAAGCAAGCCTTTGCGCGTCGGGTCTTCGCGCACGGCATGCACGTAATTGAGCGCGCCGATGCCGCTGGTGATCTTCGTCCACGTTTTGCCGAAGTCATGCGTGCGGAAAAGGTAAGGCGCAAAATCGTTGAGCAGCGGCTTTTTGACCGCGACGTAAGCCGTGCCCGCGTCGAAGGCCGAAGCGTCAATGATGCTCACACGACCAAAGTCGGGCATGTCTTTGGGCGTGACATTCGTCCAGGTCTTGCCGCCGTCGCGCGTGACGTGAATCAATCCGTCGTCCGAACCCGCCCAGATAACGTTGACATCGGTCTTGCCGGGGCCGAGCGCAAAGACTGTGGCGTAGACTTCGGGGCTGTTCATATCGTGCGTGATCGGCCCGCCCGAATCGCCCATCGTTTGGGGATCGTGCCGCGTCAGGTCGTGACTGATCTTTTGCCACAACTGCCCGCCGTTTGTCGTCTTCCAAACGTGTTGCGTCGCGGTGTAAAGCACGTTCGGATCCACCGGCGAAAAGATGATCGGGAACGTCCATTGAATGCGTTCGACCAGCGCGCTCGAAGGTTCGCCGGAAAACAAGCGCGGGTACGGGCCGACTTCGCGGAGTTCGCCTGTCGTACGATTGAGGCGCGTGATGAACGTGCCGTTGTTACCGCCCGCAAAAAACACTTCGGGGTTTTTCGGATCAGGCGCGATGTAGCCCGGCTCCCCGCCACCTACGGTGTAGGTCGGCGGAGGCGTGTTGCCAAAGCCGCCACCGCCACGCCCGCCAGTGGGGAGGTTCGTATTGCTCGGCACACACATCGTCGTGCTGTCCTGTTGCGCGCCGCAGACGTGATAAGGCACGTGCTTGGTGGTGATGACGTGATAGAACTGCCCCGTCGGAAACGCCTGCCCTGACCAGCCTTTGCCGGCTTCCATCGAAACCGCGCCGCCGCCATCATTGCCCAGCACCAGATGCTGCGGATTGTCCGGATCAACCCATAGATCGTGATGATCGCCGTGCGTGCCGTTGCCGATATTCGCCAGCGTTTTGCCTCCGTCGGTCGAACGGAAGGCGCTGGTGTTTAGCAAATACACGATGTCTTTGGTTTTCGTGTCAGCAATGACGTGCGTGTAATAAAACGCGCGCTGCCGAATGCTGCGGTTGCCGTTGATGAGTTTCCACGTCGCGCCCGCATCGTCCGAACTGAAAAGGCCGCCGTTTTCGTTCTCGACCAGTGCGTAAACGCGATTAGAATCTGCACCTGAAACCGCAACGCCGATTCTGCCGACTACGCCGCTGGGAAAGCCGGGATTGCGAGTAATTTCCTGCCACGTCTCGCCGCCGTCTGTGGATTTGAACAAACCGCAGCCCGCGCCGCCGCTCGACATTTGATATTCCAGGCGATAGGCCTCCCACAGCGCGGCGTAGATCACATTCGGATTGGCACGATCAATAGCAATGTCCACTGCGCCGGTCTTGTCGTTGCGAAAGAGCGTGCGCCGCCACGTCTTGCCGCCGTCGGTGGATTTGAAGACGCCGCGCTCTTCGCTCGGCACGCTGTATTTGCCGAAGGAAGCCACAAACACGATGTCGGGATTGGTCGGATGAATGCGAATCTTTGAGATGGCTTGCGATTCAGCAAAGCCCGTGTGCGTCCAAGTTTTGCCCGCGTCAGTGGATTTATAAACTCCGTCGCCCGGCATGATATTGCCGCGAATGCAGGCTTCGCCCATGCCTATGAATACGAGGTCGGGGTTAGATTCAGACACGGCCACCGCGCCAACAGACGAACTTTTCAACTGGCCGTCCGTGACCGGCGACCACTTCGCGCCTGCGTCCGTGGTCTTCCAAAGCCCACCGCCCACCGCGCCGAAATACGCTTCTTTCGGACGGCCTTTGGCTCCCGCCACGGCAATCGAACGCCCTCCGCGCTGCGGGCCGATGCTGCGCCATTGATAGGTTTTGAGAATGGCCGGATCAATGCTCGACGTTGCGGCTGTCGTTTGGCTGCCGCGCACGGCCTGCGAACGCAAACTCAACCCGCCAAAAATCGCCAACAAAACCAGCGGGACTGCTACAGCAACACGCCTGAAATTGGGTGACATAAGTTTCTCCTCTTTTGCTTTGGAATTGCCCCGGACGGGCAATCTTGAAGTTCGGTGAGCTTCGATCAAAACGCGCCAATCGCCCGCACACGGCGCGGAAAATCTTTGTCGTTTAGATTTGTCGTTTAGATGATGATATTGGAATCAATCAGTGCGGCTTCACCCGCCGGCAAGTCATTAATATCCACACAACTCCTCGTCTTCGGCCAGCCAGATGATCGTTTCGCGGTCTAAGCCTTTGATCGTCCCATACAGCTCATCAACAATCGCCAGCCACTCTGCCTCTTGGGCTGAACGCGCTTCCTGGCTACGATGGTTGACTGCCGACAAATGTTCAGCCAGTTGTCGCTGCTCGTCGGGCGGCAAGCCAAGTACGGCTTCCAAAACAGCTTAAAGTTGCCACTCATAGTTTTACCTCCGCCTTGAGTATGATCGCCGGCGCAGCTTGCGTCAGAGATTCAGGAGTACTTGCCCACGGGTAAAGAACTCCGCGCCGTACCTGTAATTCAACATTCCGCAATGAAACAATGAGGATCAGGAAAACGACATTCACAGCTTCACTTCAACCGGTCGTCCCTCAAAAACTACTTTGCGGATTGTCTTTTCAGCCGCAAGCCGAACTTCGATTTCGCGCCGCAGCGATGGCTTCGATCCCGGCGCGGGCCGCAACGACAGCGTGCGGCGCGCGTTGTTCCAGGTCATCTGAATTTTCGTGAACTCGCCGCGTCGGTAATTGAAGGTCGCGCCATCGTCTTCGTAAAGCGTGAAAGCTCCGTCCGCTCCGGGATAAATCAGCAGCGTCATTGGAGCGGTGACTTTTTCGCCGGTGTATTGCCGAACCGGATCAAGCGGCAGAATTGCGCCGGCGCGGACGTAGAGCGGCATCGTCGCCAGATCAACAGCCTTGCTGATTTCGCGTCCGCCGCCGAGCTTTTCTTCCGTCCAGAAGTCGTACCAAAAACCGCGCGGCAAATACAGACTGCGCGAAGTCGCGCCTTTCTCGACCACGGGCGCAACCAGCACGTCGCGCCCCCACAAGTATTCATCGCCGCGCGCCACGGCGGTCGCGTCGTCAGGGTAATGCAGCCACAACGCGCGCATCACCGGCAGACCGGTTTCGTAAGTTTCGCGCACGGCGCTGTAAAGGTAAGGCATCATTCGGTAACGCAATTCCAGATACTTTTTGCAGATCGGTTCGACCGACGCATTGCGCAGTTCGCTCAAATCAGGATTGGCCGCGCCGCCCGTGTAGTTGGAAATTTCGTTGTGGCCGAGTTCGCCTGTGTTCCAGCCCCAGGGCAAACGCAGATGCCACGTTCGCCCGTGCGCGCGAAAAAGAGGACAAAACGCGCCGAACTGAAACCAGCGAACGTGCAGTTCGCCCGTGTACTCTTTGGTCGGCACGAATCCGCCGATGTCCGTTCCCCACCACGGAATGCCTGTCAGCCCTGTGTTGACGGCAATCGGCACGTGCGTTTTCAAAGTCTCCCAAGTGGAATAAACATCGCCCGACCACAGAAACGCCGCGAAGCGTTGCATTCCCGCCTGCCCGTTACGGTGCAGCGCAAAAACGCGCTGATTCGGACGCAAAGCTTGCGAACCTTCGTAATACATTCTTATGCGCGCCAACCGCGACACTTGATCCAGCCCGTCGCCCTGATCCGGCCACCAGCCGTCAATGCCCACGTCATACAGCGATTTGTGAACCGGCCAGTAACAGGCAACCTGGCGGTTGTCGGGCCATTTGCCGTCGGGCGTGCGTCCGCTGGGCAAAGGCGCGGCGGTGCAGGCGTCCTTGACGTTGCCTGTCAGCTTGCGGCCTTCGATAACTGTATGCAGCACGACTTTGAAATGCTGGTCGCGCAATTCGTCAATTTGTTTTTTAGGTTCGGGAAAGTTTTTCGGATGAAAAGTGAATTCGCCGTTGTGCGTGTTCCAGCCCGAAGGCGTGAAATCCGTGCCGAGATAAATCAAGGCGTCGCAGGGCAATTGTTTTTCGCGCATCGTCCGCGCCACCCAGCGAATTTCGTCCGGCCCGGCCAGCGTGCGGTGCGATTGCAAATAACCGAACGACCACAACGGCGGCAGCTCCGGTTTGCCGGTCAGACGCGCGTATTCGGCCATCACCTGCGCGGGTTCGCGCGCGGCGACGATGAACACATCCAGCGGCAAAGCGCCCAGTTCGCTGCCGGCCAGCGCGCCCGCCACGCTGCTTTCCGGCCTGTCTGGAACGCGCGGCGTCAACTTGCCCTCCGCGCCGGTCAGATCGAACGCACCATAAGGATGATGGACGAACATCGCCCATCCGCCCGTGCCGATCAGCCATTGCACCGGCACGCGCCCACCGTGCGTTCGCAACTTGTAACCACCCTGCCCATTGCGATTGGTGTAAGTTTCGCCGCGCCGGTCGAATTGCGGCCCGCCCTGCCCGAAAGCCAACACGGGTTTGTCGCCGGTTTGAAACGTCAACGCGCCGGTTTGCGCGTCCACGCGAAGCTGCTGCACCACGCGACCGTCAGCGGCTTCGATGCGAATGGTCAGCGGCGAAGGCGAAAGCTTCACGCTCAGCACGCCGCAACGCACCGTGCGTTCTTGCGCCAGCTTTGTCAGCCGCGCGGCGGGCGCGGGCCAGCGTTGTTCCGCCAGCGAACCGTCTTGCGAAACCGGACGCGGTTTGCCGTTTTCCAGCGCCGCAATGGTCAATCGCAGGGTTTGCGGGCTGACGACGGTGAGCGCAATTTCCACGGGCTTTCCGGTGATTTGAATCGCGGCATCCTGACCGTTAGCCCGACCGGCAATTGGGGGCGCAGCCAGAAACGCGCCAGCGCCAGCCGCGCCCAGATTTTTCAAAGCTTTTCTGCGGGAAATGGAGTTTGTCATCGGATGGTTTCCGCGTGACTCGCCGATGCGCCGGCGGTACGCAACTGTTTGTAGTGCTGTTTGTAGTGAATGCTGGGAAGCGCGCGCAGTTCGGCAGCTTTTTCTTCAGGCGCAGTATCGCTCAGGAAATTGCCGCCGCCGATTTCCGGCCCGGCCAGATACTTCAGCAAATTCGGACGGCGCAACGGCGGATGAAATTCGATGTGGAAATGAAAGCCGCTGTAATCGCCGCCGTCGGTCGGCGCTTGATGCAGCGTCATGACGTAAGGAAACGGCGCGCGCCACAGATTGTCGTAACGCACCAGCAATTCTTTGAGCGCCGCAGCGAAATCGCGCAACTCCGCGTCGCTGAAGGTCGCCAGGCCGGCATGCGTTTGTTTGGGCGCGACATAACATTCGTAAGCGTAGCGCGCGAAGTACGGCAGAAAGGCGATGGCCGATTCATTCTCAAAAACAATTCGCCGCCCGTCTTCGCGTTCGGCGCGCAGGATGTCCTGGAACAGCACGCGACCCGTTTCGGCCAAATGCCGCGCGGTGACGCGGGCTTCGGTTTCGATGGTTTTGAAAACGAAGTTGGTCGCGTAAATCTGGCAATGCGGATGCGGATTGGAAACCCCCACCACTTCGCCTTTGTTTTCAAAAGTCAGCACGTGATTGACCTGCGGCCGGCCGCCGAGTTCGACGTATTGTTCGCGCCAGACGCGCAATAGCGTTTCGATTTCTTCGCGCCGCAATTCGGCCAGAGCGACGTTGTGAAGCGGGCTGTAACAAACCACGCGCGAAATCCCCGTTGCCGGACGGCTTTGATAAATGCTGCGATAAATGCCGCCTGCCGGCGACGGTTCCGGCGCGTCGGCTCCCACGCAGGGATGATCGTTGTCGAAAACAAAAGTGGATTGATACGGCGCGTTCTGCCTGCCGCTGACGCGCACGTTGCCCGGACACAAATAACAATCCGCGACATAATCCGGCAACACGGCTTCTTCGTGCGCCACGGTTTCGCCCTGCCACGGACGGTTTTGCCTGTGCGCGGCGACAATGATCCATTCTTCGCGTAGCGGATGCCAACGTTCTTCCCAGGTCATAATTCTTCTCGACTGTGTTTCTTAAATTGCTTGATTGGATGAATTCTAAAAATAAAGCCTGCGCATTTTAAGCCAAAACGCGCAGCGCGACCATTAAAGGCAGTCGTCAACCGCGCGTCTTGTATGCATTTAGGAAAGGTTGGACGGGGTTAGCCGAGGCTGTTGCCGGGCGCTTCCCGTTCGGCTCCTGGCCGTGTGATGAACTCTTTCATTTCGCGTCCGGCTTTGGTGATGTGGCGTTCCAGCAACTGTCCGGCGGCGTCGGCGTCGCCCTGGCGGCAGAGTTCCAGAATGGCGCGGTGTTCGTCTTTGGACTGATGATGGGCGTTGCGCAAAAACAGAATATGCAGCCGGATATAGCGGTCGGCGTTGTTGTTGATGGTTTGAATCAGCGACAGTGAGCGCGTGCGCCGGGCCGCTGCGTAAAGCGTGGAATGAAACCGCCAGTGCAATTCGCCCCAAACTTCAAAATCCGCTTCGTCGTTGAGCGCCCGTTCATATTCGACCAGACACTGCTCAGCGCGTTCCAGGTCTGACTCAGTCAAATGCGGGACGGCCTGCCGCAGAGTGACGCTTTCGAGCGCCGCGCGAATATCGAACAACTCTTCGATTTCTTCCGGCGAAAGCGCCGAAACCACTGCGCCGCGATGGTCAATGATTTCGATCAACCCTTCGGCTTCAAGCTGGCGAAAAGCCTCGCGCAAGGGAATGCGGCTGACATCGAATTCGGCGGCGATGGCGTGCTGGCGCAACTGTTCGCCCGCGCGAAACTCGCCGCGCAAAATCTTGTCCCGCAACTGGTCGGCCACGGCGGAAGTCAGTGTCTGGCGCGGCGCACGCGGTTTGATTTTCGCCCTTCCGTTGTTGGATGTACTCATTGGTTGGTTCCCACGGGTTGAAGTCGGGTTTGGAATCAGAAGACGACAGTCGTGATACCACATCGGTTCCGCTCGCCTCAAGCAGATGATGAACTGGTCTGACCGATAAATCTTGGAAGATCGAAAGGGGGGTTGCACGGAATTAGGCGTAACACTGTTGTCTGTTTTTGACGGAACATCAGGATGTTGCGCGAACCGTCAATTTGACTGGCTGGCGATGGAGTCGCTTTTGACGCTGTGGGTTTCAAAATCCATTCATCCAGCCACACGCGCAGCCCGTCTGCGCGCAAGCGTTCGGCCAATTCGCGGACGATGGCTTTGTCTTTGTTGCTGTGGCTCAGGAAAACGTCGTAGTTGAATTGGTCGGCCATAGCGTTTGATGGGAGTGAGGCAAAGGTTACCGCCCTGCTTCAGAGACCCAAGCAATAACGCACCACTTGTTCGATGCGCTGCAACACTGCGTCAGAAAGTTTTCCGGCAGGCGTCGGCGGAAAGCGTGAAGCGTCGAGCGAGCGAATTTGAAATCCGAGAAAGAATGTTTCCAACGGTAAGCCGCTGTCTGCCGCAGCGATACGAATGTTGGTGGGATAGTCACGCGGGAGATTCTCGCCTTTGGTTCCGACAACGACCGTGACGACCAGCGGCAACCGGTTGATGGCGTCAATCGAAAGCACCAACACCGGAGGCGCTCCGGCTTGTTCGCGCCCTTGCGCCGGGTTCAGATTGACGAAGTAGATTTCGCCGCGCTGAATCGCCATTCCCCCTCCTATGCAGCCCGTGCCGCACTCGGCAAGCCATCCATTTCCGTGCCGGAGAATTCCGCTTCGATCTGACACAATTCGCGTTGGATCGCCGGATCAGCAGCCATCGCGGCGAGTTCGTCGTAAACATTCATCGCCGGATCGTCCCAGCCCGCTTTGCCGAAGGCTTCCATTGCGTGCGGATACATCTCGTTCGCGAACCGGCTGCCTTCTTCTTCAGCGAACAGTGTTCTCACGCGGTTGTAGATTTCTTCGCGGATCAACACGTAGGTAGTTTGCGTGCCTGGGTCTAAGGCGCGCAGCGGAAATTCATTTTGCTGCCCAAAGGCGTGTCTCTGCTCAACGGTAAGTTCGATCATTGAATGACTCCTTGATTGCTGAATGGCGCACAGTATAAACGTGCGAGGCGGGCTGCTCAATGTTGAGTCGGAGGCCAGAAGTGTTCGGCATAACAATTGATTTCTCAGGCCAAAGCCTGGCGCTCTTTGAGATAGTAAGAAAAAGTTTGGGCCAGGCAATTCTTGCACAGTCTCAGCGCCCGGCGTAGCAGACGCCAACTGACTTGAAAGACT
>CAZRXE010001416.1:0-3317 GCA_964603695.1 uncultured Heliomicrobium sp. | reverse complement strand
TGGATTCAATTTGCGGAAATCCGCGCAGGCGACGGACTGACCTGATAAAGGATTTTCGGGTTCGGCGCGTTGATCGTCACGCATTCGCGCAGGAAGTCGAATCGCTTCATCTTGATGGCCTGCGTGGGACAGCGCGACGCGCACATCGCGCAGCGGATGCAGGTGGATTCGTCTTTCAACATAATCGCGCCCAACTCTTTCAACTCTTCGTCGCTATAACCCTGCAAATCCGCTTCCGAAATTCCCACCGACTCCGAAGCGATTTTCATCAGGAACTTGTCCTGCCGCAGTTGATCCAGACCAACCAGCCGAATCAGGTTTTCGGGGCAAACATCCACGCAGCCGTTGCAAGCGATGCAGACCGAGGTATCGAACACGGTGTTGATGTTGCAGCGTAAACACCGCGACGCCTGCTTTCGGGCTTCGGCTTCGGGGAAGTTGATTTCGACTATGTTGTTCGTGGCCGCGCGCATTTCCGCTTCGAGCGCGGGCGGGTTTTGCCGTTTGAACTGATCCCAACCCGGAACCATAGTGTAATCCGCCGGCAGCCAGCGTTTGCGGACGACGACATCGGTTCGCGTGCCGCGCAGATAATCGTGCATCGAACGCGCCGCAATCTGCGCCGAAGCAATCGCATGAATGAACAAGCGCGGCCCGTGCGCGATGTCGCCGCAGGCAAACACGTCCGGCGCAGTGGTTTGATAGGTATCCGGGTCTACCTTGATCAGTCCGCGTTCGGTTTCCACGCCGTCTTCGGGTGACAGAAACGTCAGGTCGGAAGTCTGGCCGATGGCGAACATGATCGTGTCGGCCCCGATGTCTTCGATCACGGATTCATCGAATTTCGGATTGAACTTGCCGTTTTCGTCAAAGACCGACAGGCATTTCACCGTGCGCAAGCCCGTAACGTAGCCGTTTTCATGTAGCACTTCGCGCGGGCCGCAGGCCGTGTGCAGATGAATGCCTTCTTCCTCACCTTCCTCGATTTCGATTTCGTCAGCGGGCATCTCATGACGTTGTTCCAGACAGATCAGGTGAATTTCCTTGTCGCCGCTCATACGCAAGGCCGAACGTGCCACGTCATAAGCTATGCGTTCGGTGCGCTCCATGTCCGATTGCGCATCGGCCATTGGAACTTTCGCCGGACGCACGGCGGAGCGCGCCACGTCGAAAGCCACGTTACCGCCGCCAATGACTACCACGCGGCGTCCCAGTTCCATCGGTTTGCCTTCGTTGAAGGCGCGCAGGAAGTCCAGACCGTCGTAAACTTGCGGCAGGTCCGAACCAGGCAGCGGAATTTTGCGGCCTTTGGGCAAACCCACGCCCAGGAAGATCGCTTTGTAACCTTCAGCGCGCAGACTGGCGATGGTGAAATCGCGACCGAGTTTCTTGTTGCATTTCAGCTCGACGCCCATCGAAAGAATGGCGTTGATTTCCGCCCGCACCAAATCGCGCGGCAAACGGTAAATCGGCACGCCCGCCGTCAACATTCCACCCGGCTCCGCGCCGGCTTCAAAGACGGTGACTTTGTAGCCCAGCCGCGTCAGATCGTGCGCCACCGTCAGGCCGGAAACGCCTCCACCGACGACGGCGATGCGTTCAAAGTCGCCCCTCTTTCCTTGATGCTTGGGCGGAAGCATGCGGTCGTTCGCCCCGGCGTGGTAGCGGCTGTAATCGCCGGTTTCAGGGCCGTACTTTTCGTTGACGAAGCGTTTCAACGCGCGAATGGTGACCGGCGAATCCAAATCGCCGCGCCGACAATTCACTTCGCAAGGCGCACCGCATACGCGCCCGCAAATCGAAGCGAATGGATTGGTGGCGCGGGCGATGCGATAGCCGTCTTCGTAGCGGCCTTCGGCAATCGCCGTTACATACCCGCAGGCGTTGGTATGAACAGGGCAAGCGTCCTGACACTTGACCATCTTCATCCAGTAATCGGCGCTTGCCGGGTCCGCGAGTTCAAACTGTTGACGATCTTCATTCATAAAAAATCAGTTTCCTTGCCGCTAATCCAGATTTCGCGTCGAACGATGGAAGCGCGTGATGATGTTCGGATCGGAGTACAACGAAACGCCGGCCTTGTCCTTGCCGTCGTAATCCAGCGCCGACAGCACATAGCGCATGCTTTCCAGCCGGGCTTTCCGTTTGTTGTTGGCTTTGACGATGATCCAGGGACTGAAGGACGTATGCGTCTTGCTGAACATCAGTTCCTTGTATTTCGTGTAAGAGTCCCACAGCGATTGCGCTTTGGCGTCAATCGGACTGAGCTTCCAATGCTTGAGCGGATTGCGCCCGCGCGATTCAAAGCGGCGCTGTTGTTCGTCTTTGGAAATCGAAAACCAGAACTTGATAAGCGTCACGCCGTCTTCATAAAGCATGTGCTCGAATTCCGGCACTTGCCGCATGAACTGTTCGTACTGCCCCGGCGTGCAAAATCCGTTGACCGGTTCGACCACGGCGCGGTTGTACCAACTGCGGTCGAAGAACACGAGTTCGCCGCGATTCGGCAATTGGCGCATATAACGCTGGAAATACCATTGCCCGGTTTCTTCTTCCGTCGGCTTCGGCAAAGCCACCACGCGGATCGAACGCGGGTTGAGATGTTCGATGAAACGGCGAATCGTGCCGCCTTTGCCGGCGGCGTCCCGGCCTTCAAAGATAATGGCCACGCGGCGTTTGGATTCCTGCACCCAACGCTGCATTTTGACCAGTTCGACTTGCAGCTTTTCCAGTTCCGCTTCGTATTTGAGCAGCCCTTCGATTTTGTCTGCGTCCACGTGGCGCGAACGCAGCAATTCGACAAAGCCTTTCGGCGAACGCACGCCCAGCAAATCTTCCAGCACCAACAGCGAAGACCGCACGTCTTGCGTGGCGTCGAAAGCCCCGTCTTCGGTGACGGTCGCCACGGGATTCGGCACGACAGCCAAACCTGAATTTGCAGCGGAACCGTTTTGCGTCATCGAAAATCCCTCCAACGGAACCTATTCCTGATGAAACTTGCGAAAGGCGAAGGCCAGCAAAATCAGCGCGTAGACCACGCCGATGCCGACAATCGTGTACATCAAGCCGTTCGCCGAAGTCGTGGCCGCATTGAACAGCCGCACCAGCACGCCGCGTTCGGAGTGATTAACCTCGCCGTTCATGTAAACGATCAGGTAAGTCAGACAGCCGCCCGCGATGAAGATGTAAGCGATCTTCAAAAACGTGGGGACTTCCGTCCCTTTGCGTTCAGTGATCCAGCCGTCGGCGTATTCGTGAAGTTCATTTTGTTTATCGTCACTCATGACTCATTCCTCACTCATTCCTCATTGTCAGTG
>CAZRXE010001415.1:0-4653 GCA_964603695.1 uncultured Heliomicrobium sp. | reverse complement strand
GCGTCGGCGCGCTGTTGTTGTTTATCGTCGTGGCCGTGATTAAAGACCGGCAGTTGTTGTTTCAAAATATCGGCGGTTATTTGTTGATTGTTGTCTTGCACAATGCGTTGGGTTTGGCGCTAGGCTGGGGATCGGCCTGGCTGGCGCGGCTCGGCGTGGCGGATCGGCGCGCGTTGACGGTGGAAGTCGGGATGCAGAATTCCGCGCTGGCCATCGGCATCATTGGCGCGCAGTTCAACGCGGATTTCGGCATGTTGATGATCGCCAGTCTGTGGGGCATCTGGCACATCGTCAGCGGATTTTCTTTGGCGTTGGCGTGGCGTTCGATTTCCGCCGCGCCCGCGCCGCTGGTTGAGGAAAAGAGTCATGCTTGATTTGAAAATTACCGGTGGAACTTTGATAGACGGCACGGGCGGCGAAGCGTTCACGGCGGACATAGGCGTTCGCGATGGGCGGATTGCCGAAATCGGTTCGATTACCGAAGCTGCGCAGCAAACGCTTGATGCCGACGGCGCGATTGTCACGCCGGGCTTCGTGGACATTCACACGCATTTCGACGGGCAGGTGACCTGGGACGAAACCTTTTCGCCGAGCATTTATCACGGCGTGACGACCGTCGTGATGGGCAATTGCGGCGTAGGTTTTGCGCCGGTGCATCGCGGCGAAGAAGCACGGCTGATTAACTTGATGGAAGGCGTCGAAGACATTCCGGGTTCCGCGCTCGCCGAAGGCATTCGCTGGCAATGGTCAAGCTTTCCCGAATATCTGGACGCGCTCGAAGCCGCGCCGCATTCGCTGGATTTTCTGGCGCAGGTTCCGCACGACCCGCTGCGGATGTTCGTGATGGGCACGCGCGCCGAAGCCAATGAAAAAGCCACCGAAGACGACATTGCCGCGATGCGCCGGCTGGTGCGCGAAGCTTTGGACGCCGGAGCCATCGGCCTGTCCATTGGGCGCACAGACAATCACCGCACCGCCGAAGGCAAATGGACGCCTTCGTCCGAAGCCGATGCGCGCGAATTGAGCGGGCTGGCCGAAGCTTTTGACGGGCTTGGCTATCGCGTTTTGCAGGCGGTTTCGGATTTTGATTTGTTGCGCGCGCCGGAACGTTTCGACGCCGAATTCGATTTACTCGAAGGCCTGGCGCGCAGAGCCGGGCGACCGCTTTCGATGACCTGGTTGCAGCGCGAACCGGGCGCGGAGCAGTGGAAACGGATTCGTGCGCGCGCCGAACAGGCCAACGCGCAGGGTCTGACGATGCGATTGCAAACCGCCGCGCGCGGCATCGGCGTCATCAACGGTCTGGACGCGAGCTTTCATCCGTTTATGGGTTTTCCGACTTACAAAAGTCTGGCGTCTATGCCGTTGGCCGAACGCGCGGCGCAATTGCGTCAGCCTGAAGTCAAAGCGCGCGTCTTATCTGAAAAATCCGAACGGCTGGCGGGCGACGGCACTGCGATTCCGCCGCTGGTGGATATTTTGCTGGCGCAAATTGATCTGCTGGCCGCGCGCATGTTTCCGCTGACGGCGGAAGTGAATTACGAACCGACGTTGGCACAGTCGTTTTTGGCGCAGGCCAAAATGCGCGGCGTGACTGCGCTGGAGGCGCTTTACGATTACCTGACCGCAAGCGACGGCGGTAATCTGCTTTACTTTCCGATTTTCAATTACGGCCCCGGCTCGCTCGATGTGGTGGAGGAAATGCTGCATCACCCGTTGGCGCTGGTGGCTTTGAGCGATGCGGGCGCGCACGTTGGGACGGTTTGCGATGCCAGTTTTCCGACAACGCTGCTTTCGTATTGGACGCGCGACCGGCAGCGCGGCACGCGGCTCAGCTTGCCGCAAGCTGTCGAAATGTTGTCGGCGCGCAACGCCGATTACCTGGGTTTGACGGATCGCGGACGGCTCAAGGTCGGAAAGAAAGCTGACATCAATGTAATCAATTACGAACAATTACGGGCGACGATGCCGGAACTGAAACGCGACCTGCCGGCGGGCGGAAAACGTTTCGTGCAGCGAGCGGACGGCTTTGTGGCGACGATTGTTTCAGGCACAATAGCCGCACTCGAAGGCAACATCACCGATGCGCGACCCGGCAAACTGGTGCGCGCTCAATAATCCGAATCAGTACCGCGAGCGGTAGCGAGCGGGTTTTCAACACTTACGACTTTTTATGCTTCACATTCCCATTCTTCGCAAAGGCACTGCTTACAAAAGCGTTGACGTGCAGCGCGTGCCGCATTTCAAAACGCGCGAAACTTTCGTTGAAGTCAGTCAGGCCAACGCCGGCTTGATTCGGCGCGATTTGCTTGAGCTGGACAAAGCGCAGGCTGCGCTTGCGGCTTTTTCAACCGAACAACTGATTGCGATGTGTCGGCAGGCGGCGGATTACTTCATGAACGACACGCTGCCGGTCGGCGACGAATCGCAAACGCCGGAAGATTACGTTCGGCAACTGTCGGCCACGACCGGCATGCCTTACGTGCTGGTGCGCAAAAACATGTCCAAGATCAGCGGTGTGATGGCCGAAATGAAATCCGTGCTGGACGGGCTGACGCGCGGCCTGGATTTAAAAATCCTGGACGACGGTTTCGGCACGCACGAAGGCCACGCGGTGAGTTTCTTTCCGTGCACAAACTCACTCGGCGTCATTTTGCCGAGCAATTCGCCGGGCGTGCATTCTTTGTGGATTCCATCCGTTGCCATGAAAGTCCCGCTGGTGCTGAAGCCGGGCAGCAGCGAACCCTGGTCGCCGTATCGCATTGCACAGGCGCTCATCAAAGCGGGCGTGCCGAAAGAAGCGTTTGGTTATTACGCGGCGGATCACGGTGGCGCGGGTGCGATTTTGCAAAGCTGCGGACGCGGAATGTTCTTCGGCGATTCTTCGACGGTGGGCAAATACGCCAGCGATCCGCGCATTGAATTGCACGGCACGGGGTACAGCAAAGTCGTGCTGGGCGACGACGTGGCCGACGATTGGGAAAAGTATCTGGATGTGATGGTCGCTTCAATCACGGAAAACGGCGGGCGTTCCTGCATCAATGCTTCGGGCGTGTGGGTGACGCGGCACGGCAAGGAGATTGCGCAGGCAATTGCCGAACGCATCTCCAAAATCGTTCCGCGCGACGCCGAAGACCCGGACGCGCTGCTTGCGCCCTTTGCCAATCCGACGATTGCCGAGCGCATCTCGAAGATTGTGGATTCCGGCCTGCGCGAATCGGGCGCAACTGATATGACTGAGAAAATTCGCGGTTCGCGGCTGGTGAATTGGGAAGGCGGAACCTATCTGCTGCCGACCGTGGTTCACGTCGAAAGTCCCGAACATCCGCTGGCCAATCGCGAATTTCTGTTTCCGTTTGCCAGTGTTGTCGAAGTCAAACCGGAAGAAATGCCGGAAGCCTTTGGGCCTTCGCTGGTTGTCACTGCAATTACCAACGATCAAAAACTCATCAACAGGATCGTCGCTTCGCCGCACGTTGACCGGTTGAACATCGGCCCGATTCCAACGATGAAAATCGCCTGGGATCAACCGCACGAAGGCAACTTGTTCGAGCATTTGTATGCGCGAAGGGCTTTTCAACGCGCGGCTGCGGCTTGAGCTACAGATTCAATTTGCGAATCAGCTTAAGCGGCAAATAAAGATGGAGTGCGTCGTCAGCCAATTCTTTGAAATCGTGTTTTTTGTAGAAGGCGCGGGCTTGCTCGTTGATGGCGTCAACGGCGAGGGCGTAAACACCTAATTGATCGGCTACGGCGAGCGTGCGGCGCATGGCGTCAAGCAGAAGAAATTGGCCGACGCCTTGTCCGTGAGTGCTGCGATCAACCGCTAAACGCGCCAATAGAACTACTGGAACCGGATGGCGCGGAACGTTTTCCGGCACAAGGTCGAACGCGACGGAACCACTGGTGATTGTGTAATAGCCCTTGATGATTGCCGAGTTCGGTTCCGTTGCGACGTAAGTTCGACCAAATCCTTTGCGTTGTTGCTGGCTGGCGTATTGTCGAAGATAGCTGTTAAGAGATGGCTCGCCGCAATCAAATCGGCTTCGGTCGTGAGAATCGTTGAGCGGCGCGACAATCACACTGATTCTCCCATCTGCTGTTTGTATTTTTCCGCTGCTCGTTTCAGCGTTTCGCTGGGTTCGTCGTCTGTTTCGAGCAGGGCCAGGAACAGATCGCGGTCACGGTTGGAAAGCCGAATTTGCCTGTGGGTTTTAACCACTGCGGCTGCTTCCTTCAATAATGTGGTGATGGCGAAATCCGTTAGGGACTGCCCGGTTAATGAGGCGGCTTCTTCGATCAAATCTTTATTTTTTCCGGGAAGCGGCAAAGTCAGCGGAAATTCAGCAACGGTTGCGTTCGACATATTAGTTTTCCTCCTTGTCCGTCGAAGTATAGCGACGGGTCGGGAAAAGCAAAACTTCTCTGAGCATGAAACTCCTGTATCTCACAGCCGGGGCCGCCGGAATGTATTGCGGCAGTTGTTTGCGCGACAACGCGCTGGCGTCAGAGTTACTGCGGCAAGGGCACGACGTGACGTTGTTGCCGCTTTATACGCCGCCGAAAACCGATGAGCCGAGCGTCAGCAGCGACAAAGTGTTTTTCGGCGGCATCAGCGTGTATCTGGAACAGCAATCGGCCATCTTTCGCCAC
>CAZRXE010001414.1:0-5444 GCA_964603695.1 uncultured Heliomicrobium sp. | reverse complement strand
CGTGGCGGTTTGTTTTTCCGTCAGCACTTTGATCTTTTCATCAGATTCGGTCTGCTGTTTAACCAACTGCCCAAGCATTGCCGTTACGCCGATGGCGGCGTCCGTCAATTTGCCGAACTTGTTTTCCAAGGTTGTCATTCGCTGATCAAACTCCACGCGCATTGCCTGCATATCGGCGGAAAATTGCGCTTGATGTTGAACCAGAAATTCTATTGCCCGCTCCATTTCTTCATTTGTCATAACTGAAATTCCTCTCTCAAAAGCTCGCCGAAGTTGAATGGGGTGGCCGGCTGTCGCGCGAAACTGCGCGCATTGTAAGCACAATCCGGCGATGGACAACACTTCCTCTTGTCAGTTGATCGAAATGGGACGTTCCAGTTTCAGCCGGATGACGGCTTTTTCGTCCAGACGGACTTCGTTGCCTTTGGTCATCAGCACGCCGGTGATGACGCTCGCGCCCAGGATGGAAGCGCCTGTGATGGCCGCGCCCTGACTGATGCCGCCGATGCCGAAACCGCCGCCGCGCCCGTCGTTGCGAATGCCGGACAGAATCGCAATCGTTACGCCGATGCTGCCGATGGCCGCCGCCGTGCCGACGTTTTTCAACACGTTGCCGCCGCTACCGCCGCCTTGCAGCGTGCCTTCGCCGTCGCTTTTGACCTTTTCATCGCGCGTGAAATCCGAAGCCGATTTGATGATGGCGGTTAGTTTGTGCTCCTGCCCGTCCAGGCGTATCCGCTCGAAGGTGACGTGCAAACGCCCGCCTTTGAAAGGCCGCTTGGCGGCTTCGGCCAGCGTCACGCGCCCGATGATTTCGGTTCCCTGTTTGATGACCGTGCGACCTTCGACGACGACATCGCGACGAACTGTGGCCAGCACTTCATCGCCCGGCTCGCTCAGTTTGGAACTGAGCGGATCGCGCAAGGTCAATTGCAGTTCCGTGCCGGCGGGAATTTCCGGTTTGGCGTCCTGCATTGCCCGCGCCGGAATAAGGGGTTGAGCCAAACCCAATAAACAAACCACGACGAAGAGTCTTTTCAGCATTGCCATACCTCCATTACTGCTTACATTGTTCGGTTCAGACTTGCCTTCGGGATAGGGTTTGCCGAAAGCGTGGTGAATGAAACGTATGCTACGCGGCGTCTGCAAACGGGGCAAGCCGGTAAAAAACCGTGTTTGATTTTCCAAGCCTCGCTTGCTCTAATGCCGCTCGCTCCTCACATTTCAAACACTACAGAAAATCCATGAAAGTCTTTTCGGTTGAAGAAGCACAGGCTTTGTTGCCTGAAGTCAAACGGCTCTGGCGAAAGATTGACGCCGCGCGCGCCACCATGCGCCGCCTCGCTCCCGAAGCCAAACGCGCCAGCCAACAACACGGCGGCGGCGGTAGTTTGTACGGTTTGCAATACGTTCACGCGCTGATTGCACTGATGGAAAATGCGAAGGAGATTTTGGAACTCGGCGTGGAAATCAAAGATTTTGAAAAAGGCTTGTGCGACTTTCCGCACTTGCGCGACGGGCGTGTGGTGCTGCTGTGTTGGATGAAAGGCGAAGACCGCATCGAATGGTGGCATGACGTGGACGCCGGCTTCGCGGGGCGTCAGCCGCTGTAAACGCCGGCGCGGCGCGGGAACGGTAGATCTGGTAAACAACGCCATCAGATCGCTTTCGCTTTCTGCGCCCCCCAAACCGCCAGGTCTTTACCATTCCCCGCGCCGCGCCAAAGCGAGCGAAGTTTCCTTCACGCCGTCACCTTGCTCAGTACCGGCCCAAACAATAACGCGAAAACAAAAGCAGCGGAGTAAACCCTGCGTAAACTGATTCGAGCTTTGTAAAGAGTGGGTAAATTTCAGGCCGCGCGGCCAGCGAAAACCGCCATTCCGCCAATGCCTGACGTAAAATGCACGGCATGCGGCTTGAACGATTACAACTGAAATGGCTATGGCTGGGATGCGGCTTGCTGCTGGTGTTGTTGTTGTTGGTGGCTGCGCTGCAATACCGCTGGATCAATCAAATGAGCGAATCCGACCGGCGACAGCGCCTGGATTCGCTGGATCGTTCCGCACGAAATCTGCGCCGCGACTTCACCGAAACGGTTTACGAAACGATGCGCACGCTGCGCCAGTCCACAGCACTCACGCCGGAAACCGATTTGGAAAGCGGATTGAAAGACGTGGTCGCACAATGGCCGACCCTGGCCGAACGCCCGCAACTGCTCAGCGGAGTCGGTTACGTGGTGAAAACTTCCGATGGCCGCCTGCTCAGCAAACGAATACCGATGGACGGCAAGCAGTTCAGCAACACGCCCTGGCCCATTGAGCTAACACCGCATCGCGAATTTCTGGAACAACAGCGCAAACAGCCCAAGCTTGAACCGCCTGCCGCCATTCGCGGACTGCGCGGGGAATTGATTGCGGGCCGTCCGGTCATTGTTTTTCCGCTGCTGGCTTTGCGCGAAGAGCGCAACTCCGCGCCGCTCGCCGTAGCGCCGGCCTTGCTCAAAGGCTGGGGCATTCTGGAACTGAACGACGACTATCTGAAAACGCAATTCCTTCCGGAACTCGTGCTTCGCCACTTCGGCCAAAGCGGATTGGAAAACTACCTGCTGGCCGTCGTCACCGGCGCGAATCATCAAATCGTTTATCAACCGGAATTCAAGCCGGCGGACGCCGCCTCGCTCGCGACTTGGAACACCGCGGCGTTTTCGGCGGTTGATGCGCGGCTCGCCATTTTCGGAAACAAAGTCCTGCCGCCGCCGCCTGCCGGGCCGCCTGAGGAAGGCCGTCCGCTTGCCGCCAATCGTCCGCAACGCAACCGCAGACCGTGGCGACCGCAAAACCGACCGCCTGGAAACTTTCCGCCTCCGCCGCGCGAAATGGCTGACCGCACGCCCGCGCAGAATCAACCGCCGGATGATTTGTCCTGGCAGCCAGTGCCGCGCTTGCCGCGCCCCGCAGGAGGCAGACCTTTCGGGCCGCCTCCGCCCGGCGCGGGCTTCGGATTTGAAAGGCCGCCGCGAGGATTCCGTCCTTTTCCGGACGCCAGACAGCCCATTCGCAGAGGCCCGCCCGCCGACCGAGGCTCCTTGATTTTCGCTCGCCTGGGCAGAGGCGAACCGCCGGCCAACGAGCGGCAAGCGCGTCGTCGCCCCGGCGACAATTCGGGCAGGCCGGAATTGGAACCCTTAATCGAAGCCGAGAACCCCAGCGCCTGGCAATTGGCGGTCAAATACAAATCCGGTTCGCTGGAACAAACCGTCGCGCAAACCCGGCGGCGAAATCTGGCCTTCGGTTTCGGCGCGCTGTTGATTCTTTCTGGCAGCATCGCTCTGCTGGCGCTGACGGCGTCGCGTTCGCGCAAACTGGCCGCGCAGCAAATGGAATTCGTCGCCGGCGTTTCGCACGAACTGCGCACGCCGCTGGCCGTCATTCAATCCACCAGCTACAACCTGGCCAAAGGCATGATCGCCGACACGCGCCGCGTCCAGCAGTACGGCGAAGTTATCCAAACCGAATCGCGCCGCCTGATTAACCAGGTGGAACAGATGCTCAGCTTTGCGGGCATTCAATCCGGTCGCCAACATTACGACCTGCGCCCGCTGCAAATCGCGGAAGTTGTCGAACGCGCCTTCGCCGAATACGCCGCCGCCTTCGCCGCTGACGACTGGCAGATCGAACAAGAGATTGAAGCCGATTTGCCGCCCGTGCTGGCCGATGAACAGGCACTGGAAAGCGCCGTCAAAAACCTGCTGCAAAACGCGCTGAAATACGCCGCGTCGGGCAAACACCTGAGCATTCGCGCAACCAGCGAAAAGCGAAAGACCATTCAATTGACCATCACGGATCAAGGCTCCGGCATTGACGCCAAAGATTTGCCGCATATCTTTGAGCCGTTTTATCGCGGCAAAAAAGCCTGGGATTCGCCCGCGCCCGGAACCGGTTTGGGACTGAGTTTGGTCGAACGTCATCTGCTGGCTTTCGGCGGGCGCGTGACGGTGAAGACTTCATCTGCCGGAACTGCGTTCACGCTGTATTTGCCCGCGCAGGAAAAACCGGCAACGCAACCTGCCGAATCTGCCGAGGTCGCGCCACTGGCGTCACTCGAACAGTGAGCCGCCGTGCAATTTCGGCACGCTTTGGACACTCTGCATGAAACACAAACTTTTATTGGTGGAAGATGAACCCGGACTGCGGCTGGCGCTGACCGATCTGCTACTCAACGAAGGCTACGAAGTCGAAGCCGCGATGAGCGGCGAGGAAGGCTTGCTGCTCGCCGCCAACGGACAGTTCGATCTAATTACGCTGGATGTGAAGCTGCCGGGCAAAAACGGCTTTGACGTGTGCCGCGACCTGCGCCAACGCGGACTGCAAATGCCGATTCTGATGCTGACGGCGCGCGGACAGGTGATTGATAAAGTGCTGGGCTTGAAACTGGGCGCGGACGATTACCTGACCAAGCCTTACGAACCGATGGAACTGCTGGCGCGCATCGAAGCCCTGCTGCGCCGCAGCGCCGCCGTCACCCACAGCCTCGGCGACAGCTTTCAATTCGGCACTATCGAAGTGGATTTCCGCAGCGTCGAAGTCCGCCGTAACGGCAATCAAGTCGAACTGGCCGCCCTGGAATTCGAGCTGCTGCGCTATTTCATCCAGCACCGAGGCGAAATGCTTTCGCGCGCGCAATTGCTGCGCGAAGTCTGGGGCTACGACGAAGAAGCGATGACTCGAACGGTGGACGTGCATCTAGGCTTGTTGCGGCAAAAGCTGGAAAACGACCCCGCCAATCCGCGCCACTTCCTAACGGTGCGCGGCCACGGCTACAAATTCGTCGCGCAATAACCCCTGGGAGCGCGGGCATCTTCCCCGCCAACCGGGCTTCCAGCCCGATTGCATCCATCATACGACTTACCGAATTGCTGACGCTTCGCAAGCCAACTCACTGCACAAACAAGAGCGGCACGAACTCCGCCAAATACCGCCGCCAGACCAGCCAGCTATGATTGCCTTCGGTCACGTTGAAGGTGTGCTTGATGCCTCTGGCCGAAAGCAGTTTGTCGAATCGTTGATTGGTCTTCAGCAAAACATCGTCCTTGCCGATGGCCAGCCACAGCAGTTTGTAATTCGCGTTGGTCGCTTTGGCGTTGCCGAGCGCGGCGGCAAAGGTTTGTTCCGGCGCATTGATCGCCGAACTCATGCCGCCGACCCAGACAAACAGTTCGGGATGATTCAAGCCAATGGTCAAGGCCTGGCCGCCGCCCATCGAAAGCCCTGCGATGGCGCGGTTCAAACGGTCGGGTTTGACGCGGTAATTGGCCTCGATGAAAGGCAGCACATCGCCCAGCAAATCGCGGCGGAAGACTTCGGTGTTGCGTCCGCGCGCTTCAGGCGTGTTCGGCACGGCGTGGCCGTTGGGCATGACGACGATCATCGGTTTGGCTTTGCTCT
>CAZRXE010001413.1:0-3891 GCA_964603695.1 uncultured Heliomicrobium sp. | reverse complement strand
CGGCGATCAACGCATCAGTTCACAAAATGCCAACGGTGCGGTTTTCGTTGCAGCTTCCACCAATCCTGTGTTGATTCGCTCCAACTTTGGCGACTCGCGCATTTACGGCATTGAGCAAAAATTCGACCTGCGCATTTCGCAAAGCTGGACACTGGGGCAGAACTTCACTTACCTGCACGCCGAAGACAAGCTGACCAAACTGCCGCCGACCATCGAAGGCGGCACGCCCGCACCGCAAGGTTATTTGCGCGTTCGCTACGAACCGGCGCGCGGTCGTTTCTGGATCGAGCCGTATCTGTACGGCGCACGCAAACAGGATCGTTTGTCCACGCTCGATCTGGACGACCGTCGAACCGGAGCGACGCGCTCGCGCGCGAACATCGCGGCGTTCTTCGGTCGCGGCGCACTGGTGCGCGGGTTGATCGGTCCTGGCGCGGACAACCGGCTGGGCACGACGGATGACATCCTGCTGCCGACCGGCGAAACGCTGCCGCAGGTGCAAAACCGAGTGCTCGGCACGGCCAACAGCGCGCCGCTTTTCCGCTACATTCCGGGCTTTATGACCGTCAATGTGCGCGGCGGCTTCCGCGTCGGCGAACGCCATGAAGTCATATTGGATTTTGAAAACCTCGCCGATAAGAACTATCGCGGGATCAGTTGGGGAATGGACGCGCCGGGACGCAGCTTCGGTTTCCGGTATAACTACAAGTTCTAAACTTTGTAGTGCGACGACTAAGACGGCTACGGCGTCGCTTTGATACTCCTTTCGCGAAAGGCTTACCAAAGCAACGCCGTAGCTGTCGCATTCCAAATTAAGATTTCAGCTCACTTGATCTTCAGCACCCGCCGCGCATTTTCATATAACAGCTTTCGCTCGACATTTCTGCTTGCCGACAATCGCCGTACGACTTCCAACGTTTTAATACCGCTGCATTCTTTGACTTTGGTATCGGCGTCCTGGCAGTCACTGCCGTACATCAGCTTGTTCTGATGTCGCGTGAAAAACGCGCGCGTGAAGTTTTCATCGCGTAGCAAAGCATTCAATCCCGAACCTGCCGAAAGGTCGCCGTAAAAATTCGGATAATCGGCCAGCCAACGATCCGTCAATCCGCCCGGCGTCAATTTGCCTTTCGGGTACAAGACCGCCTGCTCGTGATTGCGATCAATGTTTCCCCAAAAGGTTTGCGCGTGACCGATGAAGTTCACGCGCGGAAACTTCTCCAACACTTTGTGGAAGCGTTCAAACGCCGTGTTGTACTTCCCGTGTTGAAAATGCAGCAGGACGGGCACGTTGTAATCTTTGGCGAGCGCGGCGATCAGTTCGATGTGTTTGGAATCGCAATCCACGAAAAACTTCTGTTCGCCGATGCCGACGGCACCGGCTTTCAAATACTTTTCAATGACGGTTCGGGCTTCGGGCAAATCCGCGACTTCGTTGGCGAAGAAGACGAATTCCTGCGGATATTTTTTGGCCAACGCCAACACCGAATCGTTGCCGTAACAGTCGGCTTCCAGCCCGAACTTCGAGCCGGCGGGCAGCAGTACGGTTTTCGTCACGCCCAGGGCACGTTGATGCCGGATCAAGTCTTCATCATTGCGGCCCCAGTAATGCGTGTGTTGATGAATGTCTATGACCGGCTGCGCGGTTTGCGCCACAACAGCGGGAAGCGCCACGAAACTGCACGCGCCGGCAAGAAAGCTTCGACGAGAAAGAGCTTGGTGCATAAGGGAAAGTCAGGCGCTGCGTCCGAAAAGTTTTTCGCCGACAAGCGGAATCGTCCGACGATGAAGAATTACAAGCATGACGCTCGAAACAAAAATAATCACCGCCAACGCGAACAGTTCGCCGTTGTCGCCGACTGCCGTCAACTTGATTCCAAGCTGAGTCAGGTGCGCCAGAATCGCGCCGGTGATGGTGCCGAGCGAAAGAATCGCGCCCAGCACGACTGTGCGCGGCAACAGAATCAGCACGGAAGCGATCAACTCAATCACGCCCGAGCCGATGCGTCCCCACGGCTCCGCGCCCAACCGGCTGAAGATATAAACAGACTCTTCCGCACCGGTGAATTTGAAAAACAGCGTTTGCAACAACAGCACCGCGACAACAAGCCGCAATGCCCAACTCAGAAAATTCAGCTTTTTCGGCAAAGTCATGGGTTTCCTCCGAAGTGTTGATCTGACGATGTGGCGAAGGCTGACATCACCTTCGCTGGTAGAATACTTCGGAGGATATTGAATATTCCAGGTTTTGCGAAATTACTCGTAGCGCAGGGATTCGATGGGATCGGTTTTGGAAGCGCGCATAGCCGGCCACAAGCCGCTGAAAATGCCGACGATCATCAAAATGCCGGTCGCCGTCAGGATGACATCGCCAGAAAGCAGCAAGAAAATGTCCGTCTGTTTAGTTGGGTCTTCCAGCAAATCCGCCAGAAAGGGGCGATGGCCAACGACGGTCACGGCCAGCCACGAAAGCGCAATGCCCAGCACACCGCCCAGGAAAGTAATGACCAAAGCTTCCAGCAAAAACTGAATCAGGATGTGGCGGCGGCGCGCGCCCAGGGCTTTGCGGACGCCGATTTCGCGCGTTCGTTCCGTCACCGAAACCAGCATGATATTCATCACGCCGATGCCGCCGATCATCAAGGTCAGCGCGCCGATGAAGCTGAGGATGATTTTCAGGCCGCCGGTCATCCCGCTAATCATCTTCATATTTTCGACCGAATCATTGAAGGTGATGGCGCGTTTATCATTGGGATTGAAGTTATGTCGAGCGCCAAGCACTTCGCGGACTTGCTTAAGCGCCTGAAAATGCGTGGCCGGGCTGATGGTTTGAAAGACCAGGTTGTCCACGTAATCCTGGCTCCACAGTTGTTTGACCGTCGTGTAAGGAATGAACGCGCAGTATTTGTCTGGCGAATAGTAGTTGGAAAAGCTGACCTTCTGCGTCAACACGCCAATCACTTCAAACGACAGTCCGCTGATGCGAATGCTTTCGCCGACGGCGGGCGCGTTGCCGAAAAGTTTCTTTGCCACTTCGGAGCCGAGGAAGACGACGCGCCGCTGTTTTTCCATGTCTTCGGCATTCAGGAAGCGCCCGAACTCCGCCACTTCGGCGCGCATCTCGCCATACTCCGGCGCGACGCCGCGCACGTTGCTGCTGGTTTGTTTGATGCCGTAAGCCATCGGCAAACCTTCCACGTATTCCGGGCTGACGTATTTGATTGTGCCGAGTTGCCGCAGCGCTTCCACATCTTCTTCTTTCAGGCGAATGCGACGCCCCGCGCGTTCGCCGCCCGCCTGCATGCTGGTTTGGCCGTTCCAGATGACGACCGTGCCGTCGCTGAAGGCGCGATGAAATCCGACGGCAATCGCCGTGTGAAACCCGTTGCCGTAAGCCATCAGCAACACCACGGCGACAATCCCCCAGGCAATGCCGGTCATCGTCATCACGGCGCGAATGCGATGACCGACGAGCGATTGAACGGCTTGAATGAAGACTTCTTTGAGAATCATTTGCTTGTCGTCAGTTGATTTCCGGAGGATGTTTTTTGGACGCAACAGATAAGTTTGGCTTACTCCTCGCTGGGGAGATTGATGCCTAACTGACTCATCATTTCTTCTAATGAAACCCGTCGCAAACGAGCCAGTTCGGCAATGAATCTGATTCTCTGCGCGTTGATGATTTCGATTTGGTGAGAGATTTCGATCAAGAGTTGATGTTCAGCTTCCGTGAGTGTTTCCGCCCATAACTTCTCTCGCAATTCCTGATACTTCTGCCAGGTTTCCGACGGCATCCATTCATTGACTTGCCGCAAAATTACGCTTTCTTTAGCCGACAGCGGTGCAACGGCTGGATTCCCCTTGGTGGTTCGTTTCAGTCGTTCTTCCAGT
>CAZRXE010001412.1:0-1859 GCA_964603695.1 uncultured Heliomicrobium sp. | reverse complement strand
TTGCCGAAGCGGCGGTCGTCGCCAGATGGCGTTTATATTTTTTGTTGCTGAGAAAAGTGAGTTCGCCCGCCTGTGCGGCTTCGATGGGCGCCAGGCCGTTGATTTCGATTTCAGCATCGCCGAAGGTTGTGCAGTTCAATCGGCTGGCAATTTCCGCAAGTTTCATCAGTTCAGGATCGAGGATGGAATTGTTGATAAGTCGTTTTGAGATGCTCGTTGGTGACGTGCGTGTAAATCTGCGTCGTGGAAATGTCGCTGTGTCCCAGCATCAATTGCACCGATCGCAAATCCGCGCCGTTGGCCAGCAAGACGGTAGCGAAGCTATGTCGCAGCAAATGCGGCGTGATGTAATCAATCTTGGCCGCCTCGCCATACTGTTTGATGATCTTCCAGAACTTCTGCCGGGAAATCTCTTTGCCGTAAGGATCAACAAACAGCCTGTCGGAGTTCTTTCCGTTCAGCAAATGCATTCGCGCCGCGAAATGCAGCTTCAAAAAATGAACCGCCGACCGCCCCAACGGCACGCGGCGCTGTTTGCTGCCTTTGCCGAAACAGTTCAAAAAGCCCGATTCCAAATCAATGTCCGCGACTTTCAAATTCACCAGTTCGGAAACGCGCAAGCCAGTGGCGTAAAGCGTTTCCAGCATCGCGCGGTCGCGCACGCCCAAATCGCTTTCAAGATCGGGTTGCGCCAACAGCCTTTCAATTTCTTCCTGATTCAAAAATCGCGGCAGCGTCTGCCAGGGTTTGTGAGATTCCAAATGCGCCGTCGGATCGTTTTTGGAAAAGCCTTCAGTCAAAACGAATTTGTAGAAACCCCGGAAGGCGGAAATCATCCGCGCCGTGCTGGTCGGATTCGCGCCCGCGTCTTTCAACTCCGCCAGCAGCGAAATCAGATCATTGCGCTCGACGGTCAGCAGACTTTTCTTCAACGATTTGGCGTGCGCGATGAGTTTTTGCAAGTCGCGGCGATAGGCCAGCAGTGTGTTGTCCGCCAAACCTCTTTCCACGCGCAACAAGGCAATAAACTCTTCGACTAACTTGGTATCTTCTTTCATCGGAGAAATCAGGTTCTTGATCGGGATTTCGGCGGCGATCTTAAGTAATTCAAACTAAACGATCAAGCCGGGCGATCAAGGCTGGCTCGAAACGGACGGCTGTGTTATTTCAATCCCGAAAAGAAGGAGACTGCCTTATGCCTTTACAACATTTACGTGACCTGAATTTATCTGAACTGACCAACCGCAAGTTTTTCGCTTCGCCCGTGCATTGGGAAGATCAGGTGCTTTACTTTTTGCTGGTGGATCGGTTCTCTAACGACAAAGAAACGGATTACCTGGACGCGGACGGCAACCGCGTGATTTCAGGAACCACGCCGCGCTTTACTCCCGCAGACGCCGGTAATGCCGTGACGACTGAAACGGATGCCGCCCAATGGCGCGAAGCCGGTGCGGAATGGAACGGCGGCAACCTGCAAGGCATTCGCAGCAAACTCGGCTATTTGCGACGGCTCGGCGTGACGGCGTTGTGGATCAGTCCGGTACTCAAGCAAGTCAGCTTTCAGCCCAGCTATCACGGCTACGGCATTCAAAACTTCCTCGAAGTAGATAGCAATTTCGGCTCGAAAGAAGACTTGCGTGATTTGGTGGCTGCCGCCCACGAACAAGGCATTTACGTCATCCTGGACATCATCCTGAATCACGCCGGCGATGTGTTCGGCTACGACGCCGACCGTTACCTGACCAAAGACAAAGAAGGAAGGGAATTTATAGACCCACGCTGGGATGGCAGACCATATCGCCCACAAGGTTTTCGCGATGCTGTCGGCGCGCCGACACTGCCTTTCGGCGTCGTTGATT
>CAZRXE010001411.1:0-5225 GCA_964603695.1 uncultured Heliomicrobium sp. | reverse complement strand
GCGCTCAGCGTGGCCCAGGCGTTGCCGTCCCATTTCGCCACGCCGGCATACGTGTTGCCACCGGCGATGGTGAACAAGCCGCCCACGTAAAGGTCATTGTCCACCAGCAGCAAGTGTTGCACCTGGCCGTTCACTCCGCCGCCGACTTGCGACCAACTGCTGCCGTTCCATTTTGCCAGACTGCCGGTCGCATTGCCTCCCGCCTGCGTAAAACGCCCTCCGGCGTAAACATCAGTCCCGCTGGTGACCAGGGTATGGACCGTATCGTTCAGGCCGCTGCCCAGCGCTGACCACGTCGAGCCGTTCCATTTGGCGATTCTGGACGCGGGGACGCCGCCCGCGGTCGTGAAGCTTCCGCCAGCATAAAGATCGCTGCCGTTCACAGCCAGCGCAAAGACATTGGCGTTCATTCCGCTGCCGAGAGCGGCCCAACTACTGCCGTTCCAGCAGGCGACGCCATTGACCGTGAGTCCTCCCGCCGTGCTGAATCCGCCCCCCGCATACAAATTGGTCCCGATGACCACGAGCGAAATCGCCCCATTATTTAAGCCGCTGCCAAGCGGCGACCAGCCGCTGCCATTCCATTTGGCGATGTAGTTGGCGGGATTGCCGCCGGCGGTGCTGAAATATCCGCTGACATATAAATCGCCCCCCATCACCGCCAGCGAGAATGCCACGAGGTTCAGGCCGCTGCCCAAGGCCGACCACGTCGTGCCGTTCCATTTCGCGATGTTTTTCGCCGCGACGCCGCCCGCGAAATCGAATTCGCCGGCGATGTACACGTCATTGCCCATCACGGCGAGGGCATAAACAGGATTGTTGACGCTATTGTTCGCATTTCCGATTGGCGACCACGCGCTGCCGTTCCATTTGGCGATGCGATTGATCTCAACGTTGCCGGATTTCGTAATCGCGCCGACAGCGTAAATATCCGTGCCGGATGTCGCCAGCGAGGAAAACAATCCGTAAAGGGTAAAACCCCCATTTTCCAGGCCATTGCCCATGGCGGCCCAGGCGCTGCCGTTCCAGACCGCCACGTTCTTCGCCGGATTTCCGCCCGCCGTGTCGAATGTGCCATGGACATACACATTCGTCCCGACCGCCAGGATGCTAGTGATAGCCGACCCTGGATTGGCCGTCACGCCGCTGCCCAGCGCAGACCACGCACTGCCATTCCATTTGGCAATGTTATTGGCCGGAATGCCGCCCGCTGTCGCGAATTGCCCAGCCGCGTAAAGATCACTGCCGCTGACAGCCAGTGCCTGCACCTGACTGGGAATTCCGCCGCCCAGCGCCGACCAGGCGCTGCCGTTCCATTTGGCGATGTTAAAGGCCGAAATGCCGCCCGCCGTCGCGAATTGCCCCCCCGCGTAAAGATCACCGCCGCTGACGGCCAGAGCCTCCACCTGACCGGAAATTCCGCTGCCCAGCGCTGACCACGCGCTGCCGTTCCATTTGGCGATGTTCGCAGCGGGAGCGCCGCCCGCCGTTGTGAATTGCCCGCCGACAAACACATTTCCGCCGCTGACGGCCAGGCTCAGAACATAATCGGAACTGCCGCCGCTGACCCCGCTGCCCAGTGCCGACCAACTGCTGCCGTTCCATTTGGCGATGTTGCTGGCCGGAGCGCCACCTGCCATTGTGAAATCTCCACCGACGTAAAGATCGCCGCCGCTGACGGCCATCGTGTAAACCGCCCCATCCACGCCGCTGCCCAAGCTTGACCAACTGCTGCCGTCCCACCTGGCGATGTTTTTGACGACGGTTGTGCCCGCCGTCGTGAACTGCCCGCCCAGGTAAACATCCGTGCCGATAACCGCCACCGCGTTGGCCACACGCTGCACCCCATTGGCGTTGACGAATTGCGTGTCCCAGTTTCCTGCCGTCGGTGCGGCGGGCACAAAGCGCGGTGCGCCGGCGGCGGCATATTCCATGCGATAGCCCCGCGCGTTCAGGCCGCCTTGAAATCCGCGCGACAGATCGAGAGTTCCGTCCGATTTGAGCAACGCGCCGAGCGACGACTGAGCGTCCGCAGGCTTCGCGGCGCGCTTTGCCGACGCACGCGCCAACCCCCAGACCGAGACGGCGACCGCGCAAATCAAAATCAGAAAACTCAATTGGCGACCAAACGCAGCTTTCCTGGCTGCGGAAAACCAGCGAACGAAAACAACGCGAACGTGAGACGAGAGAATTGGGATCGGCATTTTCAACTCCTGATGGTTTGAAAGGCAGTCCCTGGGAGCGCATTCCTTCCAGGCTGCGAGGTGTGGATAAGATTCAAGTGGCTTTCCCCAGCAACCTCGCAGGCCGGAGGCACTGCGCTCCCAGGCCATTTCGAGACGAATTTCCAATCAATGAGCCGGCGGCGCGCTCAAGAGCGCCCGCAGCTTGAGCAGGTTTTCTTTGGGGACAAAGCCGCAGGCCCCGTGATGGAAAGCGGCGCTGCGAACTTCCTCATCGTTGTATTGGGTAACAATCACGACACGGGCTTCAGGGTGCGCGGCGCGAAGTTGGCGTGTGGCGGTCAGACCGTCCACAGCCGCCATTTCGATATCCATCAACACCCAATCAGCCTCGCTGAAATGATGCTGTTCGTAAGCGGCGAGCACCTCTGCGCCGTCTGCGCATTCCACTACGCGCTCGGCCAAATCGCCGGTCATCCGCCGGATCAATTGGCGCATCGCCGGATTGTCTTCCACGATCATTAACATCATTGCTTCAGTGCCTTGTCGTTGCGGTGAATTCAACGACAGCGGGAGTATGGCGGAAGGCAAGCGGGAGCCGCATCGGCGAGGCTACCTATTTTGATATAGGTAAGGTTACCTATATTTCAGGCTTCCCCCTGTGGCGCTACTTTTCCGAGACAAGCTGGGATTGGTGGGCGATGGCGAATTTGAGCAGGGCGTTGATGCCATGAAGGTCTAGCTTGGCACAGATGTTGGCGCGGTGATGATCCACCGTGCGCGGGCTGATGAAGAGTTCGGCGGCGATTTCCCTGGTCGTCTTGTTTTCGGCGATCAACCTCAACACACGCCGTTCGGCGGAAGTCAGGTCGTTGAGGCTGGGTTTCCGCGCGGTCAGTTCGGCGCTGCGACGGGCGCGGCGTAGCAAGTAGCCGGAAAGCTGCGGACTGATGAAATCTTCTCCGGCGGCGACGGCGCGGATGGCCAGCACTATGTCCGTCACGGCGCTGTCTTTGATCACATAACCTTTCGCGCCCAGGTTCATGGCTTCGTTGAAGGCGTCTTCGTCCTTGTGCATGGTCAAGAAGATGGTCGCCGCCGGCAGCCGCCTTTCGACAAGCTGGCGGGCGACACCGAAGCCGTCGAGTTTCGGCATATCCAGATCGAGTACCGCCACGTCCGGGCGGCAAGCTTCAATCTGCGCCACGGCTTCTTCGCCGTCACTGGCTTCAGCCACCACACGCAAAGCTGCGTCGCGCTCGATCACGCGACGCAAACCTTCGCGGTAAATCGGATGATCGTCGGCAATGACAATACGAATTTCATTCATGCTTGTTTCCCGGGCAAAGCGATGGAGATGGCGACGACAGTTCCCTGCCCCGGCGCGGATTGAAGCTGATACTGGCCGCCGAGCATGCGCGCGCGCTCCGCCAGTCCCGTCAAGCCGAACCCGCGTTTGGCGGTTTCCGTGTCGGCGCTCGCCGCAAAACCCTGGCCATTGTCGGCGATGCGCAGCCGGACGCATTGTTCGTCGCGCGTGATTTCCACGCGCGCCTCGGTTGCACGCGAGTGTTTGAGGATGTTGTTGATGCACTCCTGCACGATGCGATAAAGGTTCATCTCGGCATCTTTGGAAAACAGTCCGTCAAGATTGGCCACGTCGTGATGAAACTCGATTTCCGAAACATCGGCCACGCGGTTAAGCATGGCTTGCAGCGCCTTGGTCAGCCCGAAGCGGTCAATCTGGTAAGGGCGCAGATTGTAGGCAATCTGCCGCGTTTCATCGAGCGCCTGCGAAGTCATCTCGGAAATCATCGTCAGGTTCTCTTCCGTGGCTGCGGCGTCGTTGCGTTCGGCTAGGCCGAGCAGCGCGTGGTTTTTGATAATCAGCAGATTTTGCCCCAGCCCGTCGTGCAATTCGGCGGCAATCCGTTTGCGCTCGGCTTCCTGCGATTCGAGCAACCGGCGCGAGAACTCTTCCCGCGATTCGAGCAATTGGCGCGAGAAAGCTTCTTTGGCCGCGTGTTCCTTGCGCAACCGCGCCACGCGCACACTGTAAATCAGCGCCACCAGCCCGGCCACGGCCAGCGCGGCCAGGCTTCGGAACCACCACGTGCGATAAAACGGCGGCACGACCACCACGCGCAAGCTCGCGCCGGTTTCGCTCCACACGCCGTCACTGTTGGCGGCCAGCACTTGAAAGGTGTAAGTGTTCGGCGAAAGGTAAGAGTAATTCGCCACGCGCCGCACGCCGGCTTCGATCCAATCTTGATCTTGCCCGATTAGTTTGTAGCGAAAGCGCATCTGCGCCGGCTTGACGAAACTCAAGCCCGTGTAACGAATCTCCAGATTAGCCTGCCCCGGCTGAATGCGAATTTCAGCGCCGCCGGCGATGGCCGCATTGTCAATCTTCACTTCCTCTATGCGCACAGGCGGCGGCAATGGATTGAAACCAAGTCCGTCGGGATTGACCACCGCAACGCCGCCCAGCGTCGTAAACCACAATCGTCCGTCGGCGGTTTTGACCCCTGTTGGTTGCCGCCCGCCGTTGCAATCGCTGCTCAGCATCCCGTCGGCTTTGCCGTAACTGGCGCAGTTGATCGTGCGCAGCCTGCCTTCGGCCAGATCGTTCAATTGCCGGCGGCTGACCGAATACAAGCCACGATAACAACTCATCCACAAATTGCCACGCCCGTCTTCCAGGATTTGAAACACAGTGTTGTCGCACAATCCTTGCGCCGTCGTGTAGACGGTGAAGCGCCCGTCCTTGAACCGATTCAGGCCGCCATCGTAAGTGCCCAGCCACAGCACGCCGTCGGCGTCTTCGTAAATCGTCCAGACGCGATTGCTACTCAAACCGTCTTTAGTCGTGAAGACGGTGAAGCGGTCGTTTTGATATTTGACCAGGCCGCCTTCCGTGCCGAACCAGAGCGCGCCTTGCCGATCTTCGTGAATCGCTTTGGCAGCGCCCGGCGGCAGCCCCTCGGATTTGACAGAAGCCAAGCCCGTCCCGGACGCTTTGAACAAGCCGAAATGCGTACC
>CAZRXE010001410.1:0-3558 GCA_964603695.1 uncultured Heliomicrobium sp. | reverse complement strand
AACAAACCTTCTGACAACCTGAGGATCTACTTGTTCTATTCGTCTCCCTTGTGGAGTTAACGCCCAGATTCCCCTACTTGAATTTTCTAGGATGTCATATTTCTTTAAGTAGGTTCTTGCCCACGCAAGCCGATATTCAATCTCGGTTTGCCCGCCCCTTTCAGAATCATGTAACACTTCCATTTGTTCCGTAGTGAACCCTGCAATTTCAATGACCCTGTTATTGATCTCTTCGATTGTCCCAGAGCCGCCCAGGATTTTAAGTGCCTGGATTACAGGGTTCATCATTTGTTCATAAGGGGGGATCACTATCTTTGCCATCAATCCTCTTTTACAAGTAATTCAAAAAATGGACTATTACCTTCATTCTGTTAATCAATCGCGCCATAAGCCTTCACAAAATTCCCGAGCATCAATTCGCCGCCCAAACATCTACCAGATACCGATTCTGCGCCGTCAATTCATTCAACCAGCTTTCAGCTTCTGCCGCGCTCGCGCCGGTCTTTTCCGCATAAATCGCCGCGAACGTCCGCCGCACATCAGGAGCCATACGGCCGGCATCGCCGCAAACATAAATCATCGCGCCGGCGTCAATCATCTCCCAGACTTCATCGCGCCGCGCATAGATTTCGTCCTGCACGTAGCATTTCTTTTTCCCTTCGACGCGCGAAAACGATGCGGACAGTTGCGTCACACCTTGGGCTTCAAATTGGCGCAGTTCGGTTTCATAAAGAAAATCCTGTTGCGGATGGCGACAGCCGAAAAACAGCAGCGAAGCGCCGATTTCCCGGCCTTCGGCTTTGAGCGCGGCGCGTTCCTGCAAAAAGCCTCGGAACGGCGCAAGGCCGGTTCCTGGGCCGACCAGGATGATTGGCGTCGTCGGGTCTTCGGGCAACCGGAAAGCGGATTTGGTGTCTTTCACAAACGCCTGGATGACATCGCCCACTTGCTGACGCGCCAGATAATTCGTGCAAACGCCTTGAAACGTGCCGTGGCCTGAGCGCGCCGGGCCTTCGACAACGGCGACAGTGATGCTGCAACCGTAAGGATCGGCCAGTGGCGAAGACGAAATCGAATAATACCGAGGCCGCAGGGCGGGCAGCATTTCCAGGTAAATTTCAAACGGCAGCGCGCAAGCCGGAAATTCTTCCAGCAGATCAATCAACGACGTTCGCCGCGCCAGCACGTCTTCCTTGTAACGCGCAACACTCGCATCGTCTTCGCCGGTCAAGGCCAGCAGCTTGATCTTTTCCGGCGGGCATTCGGTGTACTGAGCGAGCGTTTCGATTTGCGAGCGCGTGGCAACATCCTGCAGCTCAACGTAATCGGCCAGCAGCCGATCAACGGAAATTGTTTGATTGACCGGCAAGAAAGTCTTGCGTGTTGTTGTCGGCTTCAACCGAATGAAAACATCCTGCCCGAAGCCAAACCGCGCGGCCACACGGCGCACCAAACTGTCGCTGTTGTGCGGGATCACACCCAGATGATCGCCCGCGCGATAAGCAACGCCTTCCGGCAATTCCAACTCGATGTGCCGCGTCGAACGGTCGGACGGAGTATCCGAAGTTTTGTTGTGAAGCTCTCGATTCGCGCGCACCGCCATCGGTTTGGAACCGAAGGAATCCACGAACGGACTCATTTGCTTGCCGGGAACCAGTTCCAGTTTGTAGAGCGGTTTGGAAGTTTCGGCTTCAATCTGAATGCCGACGGCATCGGCCACGGCGCGGCGCAGCGGTTGATACCAGCGTTTGAATTGCCCGTCGAAATCATCGCGCGCGTCGCCTTCGCCGTGCGGGTACAAACGTTTCGCGCCGTGCGCCGCCAGTTGTTCGTCAATGAAGCGCGGCACGGCCTGAAACGTCGCCGCCCAATCCCGATTGCCGCAACCGAACACCGTGTAAGTCACACCGCTCAGCGCATCTTCGGCAAGGTCTTCGCTGCGCAGCCATTCGCAAAACTTCACGGCGTTGTCCGGCGGCAAACCGTTGTAAGAAGACGTGACGATGGCCAGCAAACCTTCTTTCGGCAATCGTTCGGCGTAATCGTCCAGCGGCGCGACTTTCACGGCAAAACCGTTCGCTTCGGCGTCCTGCGCCATTCTCCGCGCCAGCTCTTCCGCCGTGCCCATGTTCGATCCGAACAGCACCAGCAGTGGCGTTTCGTGTTTGGTCAATTGTCCGTTGTCCGTTGTCCGTTGTCCTTCACTCGCCACAATCGCAACGGACGACGGACGACTGACAACGGACGACGGACGATCCGTGCGCGGACGGACTTTGATCTTGAATTCGTCCGGCTTCATCGTCAGCGATTCTTTGATCTTCAATTGGTAGCGCGTGTGATCCACCAGCTTGAAGCGTTGCAAAATCATGCCCAGCACCAACGTCGCTTCCTGCAAGGCGAACTGCCGCCCGATGCAGGCGCGCTGCCCATTGCCGAAAGGTTTGTAAGCATTGGCCGGACGTTTGGCTTCGGCTTCGGCGGTGAAGTTATCAGGATTGAAGATTTCCGCGTTTTCGCCCCAAACGTTTTTGTCGCGATGCAACATCGGCAACAGGATGTTAATCGTGTCTGTGTGCTTGATTTTGTATTTGCCGCCGACCACGGTGGTTTCGTAGGGATACAGTCCAAAGGCCGGCGCGGTCGGCCACAACCGCAACGTCTCTTTCAAAATCTGCGTGACATAAGTTAGTTGATTGACCTGCGCGAAGGTTGGCCTGATGCTGAGATCGTGTCCCAGCACGCGATCCACTTCTTCGTAGGCTTTGGCTAACACGTCTGGATTGTTCAGCAAAGCGTACACGGCAAAGGCCAGCAACCCGCTGGTGGTTTCGTGACCGGCAATCAGGAAGGTGATGACTTGATAGCGTATGTTCACGTCTTCCAGCCGTTCGCCGGTTTTGCGGTCAACGCCGCTGAGCATGTAGCTGAGCAAATCCGGTTTGTCGGCCAGGTCGCCGCCGCTCGCTTTGCGGTCTTTGATGATCCGATCCACGGTTTCGTTCATGCAGCGGATGTCGGCTTTCAGTTGTTGGTCGCGGCCTTGCCGGATGAATTTTTCAAGCGGGATGTCGCGCAATTCATCGAGCGTCGTGCCGAGCGCATTGGCCATTGCGCTGACGAAAGGATGATAGCCGTCCTGGTAAAACGAATTGAGCCGGTAATCGAAACCGCACAGCCCGATGGTGTCCACGGTCAACCGCGTCATATCGGCGGCGACATCAATTTCATCTTCCGGGTTCAGGCGCTCCCACTTCAGCACCAGTTGTTCGGCGATGTCGAGCATCATCGAGTGATAACTCTGCATCGCGCGATGGCCGAAGTTCGGCAACAAAATGTTGTGCGCCTTTGCCCAGTTCGGCTCTTCGGTTTTGGAGGTAAACAAACCGTCGCCGCCGAAGCGCCGCACCAATCGCAACGCGCCGCGGATGCTTTTGTCGAAACGCTTTTCGTCACAGAACTCGTTGACCAGTTCGTAGCCGGAAACGACTATGGCCACGCGCCCGCGCATTTCCAACCGGTAAATCGGGCCGTACTCGCGCGCCAGTCGCACCATGTCCT
>CAZRXE010001409.1:0-10115 GCA_964603695.1 uncultured Heliomicrobium sp. | reverse complement strand
CGTGAACCAGATGTTGTCGGTTTGCGTCACGGTGCGTCCCAGCGCGTGACGTATGATTGCGCCGACTTCTAAATCTTCGTAGGTGGGTTGGGTCATGAGTTCCTTTCCGGCGAAAGCCCGTCGGCCAGTCGGTGTTTTTCCAACACAACACTTGCCATTCGCAAATTCGCCGCATCAATCATTTTGCCGTCCAGGCTGATTGCGCCGCGTTTTTCGGCGATGGCTTGTTCGTATGCTTGCACGATTCGTTCGGCGCGCGCGACCTCTTCGCTTGATGGAGCAAAAAACGAATTGGCCTCCGCCAGTTGGTTGGGATGAATGCATTGTTTGCCGTCAAAGCCCAGGGCCAACGCAATGCGGCAGGAGCGTTCAAAGCCGGCGGCGTCTTTGAAGGCGGCATAGGGCCCGTCCAGACAGCGCAAACCATTGGCGCGCGCTGCGGCGACAATCGCGTGCATCACGGCGTGCCAACGGTGGCCGGGATAAAAGTCATCGTGCGTGTCGAATTCGCCGATGCCCGCCGACGGCATTTGCACGGAAGCCGCGTAATCGCCCGGCCCGAAAATCAACGCTTCCAGCCGCGCTGAGCTTTCGGCGATTTCGCGCAAATTCAAAAAGCCTGCCGCCGTTTCAATTTGCGCTTCAATGCCGATGCGGCGCGTCAACCCGCAATTCATTTCAATCTGCGTCAGCAGCAAATCCACAAAACGCACGTCTTCCGGCGAACCGGCCTTCGGCAGCATGACCAAATCAATGTGATTTCCGGCAGCTTCGACCACTTCAATCAAGTCGCGGTAGGCGAACGGCGTGTCCAGCCCGTTGATGCGAAACATTCGCACGCGACGGCCAAAGTCCAATTCGGTAAAGGCGCGAACGATGTTGGCGCGACCGGCGGCTTTTTCGTCCGGCGCGACGGAATCTTCCAAATCCAGGCAGACGGCGTCGGCGGCGCTCGCCGCGGCTTTTTCGATCATCGGCCAACGCGAAGCCGGCACGAACAACATGCTTCGTTCCAGGCGAATTGGGATTTCGTTGGTGGCGTAACGCGGAATCAATTCATTCTCCTCTTTGAGTCAGTACTGCTCGCGGTACTGACTCGCATATTCAAAACGACCGTGGCAAGCCAAGCACGTGTTCGGCCAAGTACGAAAGAATCAGGTTCGTCGAAATCGGCGCGACTTGATAAAGCCGCGTTTCACGAAACTTGCGCTCCACGTCATATTCCGCCGCGAAGCCGTACCCGCCGTGCGTTTGTAGGCAAACGTTGGCCGCTTCCCACGAAGCATCCGCCGCGAGCAACTTGGCCATGTTGGCTTCCGCCGCGCACTGCTCGCCCGCGTCAAACAGGCGCGCCGCTTCGTAGCGCATCAAGTCCGCCGCGCGAATGTTGGCGTAAGCCCGCGCGATGGGAAACTGAATGCCCTGGTTCTGGCCAATCGGACGATCAAAGACGACGCGCTCGCCGGCGTAACTGCGCGCGCGGTCAATGAACCAATAGCCGTCGCCGATGCATTCGGCGGCGATCAAAATGCGTTCGGCGTTCATCCCGTCCAAAATGTAGCGGAAGCCTTTGCCTTCTTCGCCAATCAGATTTTCCACTGGAATTTCGAAGTTCTCGAAAAAGACTTCGTTGGTTTCGTGGTTGACCATATTGCGAATCGGGCGCACGGTCATCTCACCCTGGTCACCTTGCCCGCGTCGTTCGGCCTCGCGCAGATCAACCAGAAACACGGACAGGCCTTCGGTCTTTTTCTTCACGTCGGCCAGCGGCGTGGTGCGCGCCAGTAACAGCATCAAGTCCGAATGCTGAATCCGAGAAATAAACACCTTCTGGCCGTTGACGATGTAGCGGTCGCCTTTGCGCGCGGCGAAGGTTTTGGTTTTGGTTGTGTCGGTTCCGGTGGTCGGTTCAGTGACGGCGAAAGATTGCAGGCGCAGTTCTCCGGCGGCGATTTTCGGCAAGTACTGCTGTTTTTGCGCGTCCGAACCGTGCCGCAACAGCGTGCCCATAATGTACATCTGCGCGTGGCACGCGCCGGAATTCGCGCCGGAACGATTGATCTCTTCAAGAATGACGGAAGCTTCCGTCACGCCGAGTCCGCTGCCGCCGTATTTCTCTGGAATCAGCGCGGCCAGGCAACCTGCTTCGGTCAATGCGCGGACGAACTCTTCCGGGTAAGCCGATTGCGCCTCGACCGTCTGCCAGTACCGGCTGTCGAATCGGCGGCACAATTCACGCACCGATTGGCGATAAAGTTTGTAGTGTTGAGCGTGTGGATTGATGTCTGTCACGGCGGCGCAGAGTCTGGCATAAAGCGTTGCCGTCAACAACGGATTGAGGTTTTGAAGGTGTGGGCAAGCCCTGTTTGATGATGTAGAATCCGCGCTTCCCTGATTCCAGATTTTCACACTCCGAGGAGATTTTTCGTGGCCATAGTCAGACCTTTTCGCGCGTTGCGCCCGTTGCCCGAACAAGCGGCAGCCGTCGCCGCAGTTCCTTACGATGTCGTCAACACCGAAGAAGCCCGCCAACTTGCGTTCGACAACCCGTTGAGCTTTTTGCGCGTTTCCCGTCCGGAAATTGAACTGCCCGAAGGCACGGACATTTACTCCGACGCCGTTTACGCCAAAGCCGCGTCGAATTTCGACCGGCTGACGGCTGAAGCTCCGCTGACGATTGAAGACGAACCGAGCTTTTACGTTTACGCCTTGCGAATGGGCGAACGCACGCAAATCGGGCTGGTCGCTTGCTGTTCGGTGGATGAATACGACAACGACATCATCCTGAAACACGAACGCACTCGCCCGGACAAGGAAAACGACCGCACGCGCCACATGCTGGCTTTGCGCGCGCAAACCGGCCCGGTCTTTCTGACGTATCGCCCGAATCAAAAAGTCAACGAACTGATCAATGAATTGATTCGCACCGCGCCGCTGTTTGATTTCGTCGCGCCGGATCACATCGCGCACACCGTCTGGCTGGTTCCCACCGACAAGAATCAGGCAATCATCGAAGCCTTCGGCGAAGTCCCGAAGTTTTATATCGCCGACGGCCATCACCGCGCCAAAAGCGCCAGCCGCGCCCGTGCGGAACTGCTGGCCGCCAAGGCCGATCACACCGGCGACGAGGAATACAACTTCTTCCAATGCGTGCTGTTTCCCGCCGATCAGTTGCGCATTCTGGCCTACAACCGCGCTGTGGCGGACTTGAACGGCTATTCGCCCGAAGACTTTTTGAAAGAGGTCGCGCGCGAATTTGAAATCCGCGAAGGCATCACGCCGCCGCCGCAAAAACACAACCGCTTTGCAATGTATCTGGGCGGGCAATGGTACGGTTTGAAACTGAGAGGCGACGTCACCAAAAAGTTCAAAGTCACGGATCGGCTGGATGTCAGCGTGTTGCAGGATTCGTTGCTTGCGCCGATTCTGGGCGTGCAAGACCCGCGCACCGACAAACGCATTGATTTCATCGGCGGCATTCGCGGCACGCGCGAACTGGAACGCCTGGTGGACGAAGGCAAAGCCGCCGTGGCCTTTTCGATGTATCCGACTTCGCTTGATGAATTGATGGAGATTTCCGACGCCGGCGAAATCATGCCGCCGAAATCCACCTGGTTCGAGCCGAAGTTGCGCGACGGTTTGTTGAGTCATTTGATTTGAGGACATCCCCATGAAAGTTCTGATCGCGGATAAATTCGAGCAAAGCGGCATTGACGGTTTGAAAGCCATCGGCTGCGAAGTCATCAGCAATCCTGACTTGAAAGACGAATCCCTGACGCAGGCCATCGGCGACACACAGGCCGATGTACTTGTCGTGCGTTCGACAAAAGTCAACGAGGCCGCGCTTAGTGCCGGACGGCTGAGTCTGGTAGTTCGTGCGGGTGCCGGTTACAACACGATTGATGTCAAAGCGGCGTCGGCACGGGGCGTTTATGTTTCCAACTGTCCGGGCAAAAACTCCACGGCGGTGGCAGAACTGGCTTTCGGGTTGATTCTGGCGCTGGATCGCCGCATCCCGGACAACGTCGTTGAACTGCGCGCCGGCAAATGGAACAAGAAAGAGTTCAGCAAAGCCAAAGGCTTGTACGGCCGCACGCTGGGTTTGATCGGAATCGGCCAAATCGGTCGCGAGATGATCGCACGCGCCCACGCTTTCGGCATGAACGTCGTCGGTTGGAGCCGCAGCCTGACGCCGGAAGCCGCGCACGAACTCGGCATCGCCTATCGCCAGACCATTTACGAAGTCGCTTACGAAGCGGACGCGCTCAGCATCCACGTCGCACTGACGCCGGAAACGCGCGGTTTCATCAACAAAGACGTGTTTGAAGAAATGAAGCCGGGTTCGATCTTCATTAATACTTCACGCGCCGAAGTGGTGGACGAAGCCGCCTTGCTGCGCGCGGCCAAAAACAAAAACCTCCGCTTCGGTCTGGACGTTTTCCCGAACGAACCGACCGCCGCAACAGCCGATTTCGCGACGGAACTGGCCGGCCTGCCGAACGTTTACGGCACGCATCACATCGGCGCTTCCACCGATCAGGCACAGGAAGCCATCGCCGCCGAAACCGTCCGCATCATCCGCGAATTCAAGGAAACCGGTTCGGTTCCGAACGTCATCAACCTTTCAAGTCGGACTCCGGCGACGCATCTGCTGGTCGTCCGCCACAAAGACCGCCCCGGCGTGTTGGCGCATGTGCTGAACGAAGTCAAAGCCGCCAATATCAACGTTCAGCAAATGGAAAACATAGTCTTCGCCGGCGCGGAAGCCGCCATTGCCCGAATCGAACTGGACGGCACGCTCGAACCGGAAACGATGGATCGGATTCGCGGCGGCAACAGCGATGTGATCGAAGCCAACTTGCTTGCATTGTAGGAGGGCGGTTATGCCGGTCATCAGCCGTTTTTTCGGAATCATCGTTTCGATGTATTACAACGATCATCAACCACCGCACTTTCATCTCAAATATGCTGAGCATAAGGCCCAGATGGAAATTGAAACCCTGGCATTGATCGAAGGAGAATTGCCGCGCCGAGCTTTGAACCTCGCTTTGGAGTGGGCATCACTGCATCGAGATGAATTGCGACTCAACTGGCAACTGGCGCGCGATGGGCAACCATTGGAAACCATAGAACCGTTAGACTAATTGAGGGAATGAATATGATTGAGATTTATTCTGTGACTCCGCTGGAGCGATTTCAGGTCCGGCTGGAATTTAGCAACGGCGAGCAGAAAGTTGTTGATCTTGCTCCGCTCCTGCGCGGCCCTGTTTTCGAGCCGATTCGGCAAGACCCTGAAATGTTCCGCGCTGTCCGCGTGGATGCTGAACTGGGAACCATTGTCTGGCCGAACGGCGCTGATATGGACCCGGATGTTTTGTATGGCAGTCACGTGCCTGCCTGGATGGCGGCTGCTGAAAAAGCAGCCGCCTGACTTCTTCGTACCTAATTCTTTTATCAAACAGGAGATTCATTAAATGTCCGAACGCATTTTTAACTTCAGCGCCGGGCCGGCCATCCTGCCGGAACCGGTTTTGAAAAAAGCCCAAGCTGATTTGTTCGCCATTCCCGGCGTGGGAATGTCCATTTTGGAAGTCAGCCACCGCTCGGCGACTTTCGAGCAAGTCATTCAGGAAGCCGAAGCGGATCTGCGCACGCTGCTCGGCATTCCCGAAAATTACAAAGTGCTCTTTCTGCAAGGCGGGGCAAGCATGCAGTTCACGATGGTTCCGATGAACCTGCTGCCTAAAGGCCAAAGCGCCGATTACATCCTGACCGGCAGTTGGGGACAGGGCGCGCTTAAGGAAGCCAAAAAGATCGGCACCGTGCGCGAAGCCGCCACCACCGCCGACACTAATTTCAACCGGTTGCCGAAACCGGAAGACATCAAGCTCGATCAGAACGCGGCTTATGTTCACTTCACCTCGAACGAAACAATCTTCGGCGTTGAGTTCAACGACGAACCCGTGTCGAGCGATGTGCCGCTGGTGTGCGACATGTCTTCGGATTTCATCAGCCGTCCGGTGGACGTGTCGAAGTACGGTTTGATTTATGCCGGCGCGCAAAAGAACGCCGGCCCGGCAGGCGCAACCATTGTCATTGTTCGCGAAGACCTGCTCAGCCGCGTGCCGGAAAACCTGCCGGCGATGCTCGATTACAAGAACCTGGCCAAGAACGGTTCGATGTACAACACACCGCCGTGCTTTGCGATTTACATCTGCGGTCTGGTCTTCAAATGGGCGCTCAACGAAGTCGGCGGCCTGGAAAAAATCCACGCCCTGAATAAAGAAAAAGCCGACGTTCTTTACAAGGCGATTGACGCTTCGGATGGTTACTATCGCGGCCACGCCGAAGCCGATTGCCGCAGCCTGATGAACGTCACTTTCCGTTTGCCCGGCGAAGAGCAGGAAAAGAAATTCATCAAGGAAGCGACGGCGGCGGGCTTGGACGGGCTGAAAGGCCATCGTTCAGTCGGCGGCTTGCGCGCTTCGATTTACAACGCTTTCCCGAAAGCGGGCGTAGAGAAGTTGGTCGAATTTATGGCTGATTTTCAAAAGAACAACGGTTGAATAGGCGTGCTGTTGGCGGTGGCGCTTGGTCGCGCGTCACTGTCAACAGCACCTTGAATTCAGAAAGGAGCAACGGATATGTCTCTCCTCAGTCGAGCGCCCATACTCTTAATGATTTTTTTCGGTTGTTTGTGCTCATTCAGTGTTGCAACTTCTTTTTCTGAAGTGCCCACTGTTAAAGCGCAATCCGATCCGCAGGCGGCTAGGCTCGCTGAGATCGAACGGGTAAGACAAAAGCTGGCTCAAAGCCCGAATAATGCAGGCCTTCATTACTTCCTTGGCCGGCTTTACCAAAGTTTGGTGCGTTGGCCAGAGGCGATTGAGTCGTTGAGCAATGCAACGCACCTCGATCCTAATTGGGCACGCGCTTGGTATGACTTGGGTTGGTGTCACTACAGCCAGGGCAAATATGTCGAAGCGCTCGCCGCGCACGAACAAGCCGCAGCAAAAGCCCAGGCTGTGAAATCAGCCAACGCTGCAGGAGTAACTTTCAGTGCGGGGGGGACGCCAGTGCTTGGATTGCGGGAGCCGGCGCAAACCGAGGCATGGTTGGCTGTCGGCTTGGACTATTTCTTGCTGAAGCGATACGACGAAGCCTTGTCTGCTTATCAAAAGGCGCTGGAACTGGACGATCACTTCGTAGATGCGCTGTATGAAATTGGGCGCATGCATTTGTCTCGTGGCGATAGGGAGCAGGCTTCACAGGTGGCGACGAAACTCTCGGCCCCGCACAGGGAATGGCTGCTCAAAGAGCTATCCTTGTTGCCACCCGTTCCTCAAGTGAGGGCAGGCGAAACCGCAGTTGCCGCCACGCGCACTGAATTGCAGACGCCGCCGTCTTCATCTGCCGGTCAGTCGGAATCGTTGCCGATGTCCACCTCTTTGAGACCTAAAATCCTGTTCAAGGAGCGGGCCAAATACACCGAGGAAGCGCGCGCCAATCAGATTCAAGGCTCTGTGTTGTTGAGCGTCGTCTATGCGGCGGATGGACGCATCTCTTCAGTGCGTGTGACGCGTGGGCTACCGTATGGTTTGACGGCTACGGCTCTTGCCGCTGCCGAGAAGATTCGTTTCGAGCCGGCGCAAAAAGATGGCCAGGCGGTTTCCGTGCGTGGCAGCGTCGAATTCAACTTCTCCTTGTACTGATAGGCGGCATCAAGATTTCAACAGAACTCCACCGGAAGGCTTGAGAGATGAAAAGAAAGTTACAACCGATAATTTATGTCGTACTTTTGCTGGGCGTGAGCGGCTTTACCGAATGCTACAAACCGGCAGGGCAGGGCAACAATTTGCCGAAGCACATCAAAACGCTGGCCATTCCGCCGTTTCAAAATCCGAGCCTGCGCTTCAAGGTCGAACAGCGATTCACCGCCGCGATGGTGGACGAAGCGTTGCGGCGCGCGCGGTCTTTGCACGTGACTTCGACGGTGGAAGACGCCGACGCGGTGATGCTCGGCACGATCAAGGCGTTCACCTATCGCCCGACGGTGCTGGATGATTTAGGCCGCGCGCGATTGTTTGAAGTCGCCATCACCGTCGGTTTGACCGTCCGCGACCAGACCAAAAACAAAATCCTGTTCGACAATCAGAACTTTGTCTTTCGCGGCGAATACGAAATCGCCGGCGACCCGAAAACCTTCTTCAGCGAAGAAGGCCCGGCGGTGGATCGGATCGCGCGCGATTTCGCCAAGAGTGTGATGACGACGATTCTGGAAGGGTTTTAGAAAAAATGCCTGTTATCTCAATGTTTTATGGTGTGATCGTGATGATGTATTACTTCGATAACCGAAGGCATCATCAACCTCACATTCATATTCAGTATGGCGAGCAAGAAGCCGTGATTTCGATTCCTGATGGAGATGTAATTGAAGGATTGATTTCGACATCAAAGCTCAAGCTTGTACAGGCGTGGATTGAAATTCATCAAGACGAATTGATGGCTGACTGGCGATTAGCCATAAACGGCCAATCAATATTCAAGATTGAGCCGCTGAAGTAGGAGATCACGAAATGAACAAGATTATTGCGGTCAAAGCCAATGACGATCATTCGCTTGACCTGAAATTTAGCGACGGAAAGGTAAAGCGGTTTGAAGTTACGCCGTATCTTGAGTTCGGAATATTTCAGGAATTGAAAGACCTCAACTACTTCAAACGTGTGCGGCTTGCCTTGAATACGGTTCAGTGGCCGAATGATCAAGATTTCAGTCCTGACACGCTTTACCTCGAGGGGAAAGACGTTGACGGTTTCGCCACACAGCAGAATGCTGCGTAAAGCTCACTTTGATGAAACGCCAAACCTCACAAGACGCGCTGAAGTCTCAGTCGGACTTTCACCGCAAGCTGCAAAAACGTCAGTTTGCGCCGCTGTATTTGTTTGAAGGCGCGGAAACTTATCTGCGCGATCGGGCATTGAAGGCGCTGACTGAAGCGGCGGTGGACGTGGGCTTGCACGATTTCAATTACACGGCGATTTCCGTTGCGCAAGGGAATCTGGACGAAGCGTTGGCCGTGGCGCGACAGTTTCCGATGATTTCGGAGCGGCGGATGGTGGTGGTGACGGGTTTTGAAGCGATCAGCGATGACGCGCAACTGGAACTGTTGAAAACCTACTTGCGGCAGCCGGTGGAAACAACCGTGCTGGTATTCGTCAGCCCAGGACTCGACAACCGGCGCAACATTTCGACGATGCTGCGGAAGGCTTGCGAAGTAGTCAACTTCGAGGCGCTTGATGAACGCGATGGCGCGCCAAATTGGGTGCGTGATTACGTGACGCGCGCCGGTTGTTCGATTGACGTGGCTTCGTCGGCGTATCTGGTTGGAATGGTTGGCGTGGATTTGATGAGGCTCGCGGCGGAGGCCGGTAAGCTGATTGCTTATGTCGGTGACAAAGGGCGCATCACGCAAGACGAAATTGATTTGCTGGTCAGGCATTCGCGCGAACATTCCAACTTTGAATTGACGGACGCGATTGTGGATGGCGACCGGCGAAAGGCGTTGAACTTGTTGCATCGCATCTTCGACAACGCTTCGGAAAATCCGCAATCCTTGAGTTTGATGATTCTGGGCGCGATTGCCAGCAATTACCGCAAGATGCTTGGCGCGAAAGAATTGATGAAACAAAACGCACCGAATTCCGAAGTTGCCAAACTCGTCGGCATGTCGCCTTATGTTGTGGGGAGATTCAACGAAAAAGTCCGGCGGATCGAGACCGCGCGGATTTTAAAAGGCATTGAACGCATTGCGGCGACTGATGTCGCGCTGAAGACTTCAATGGCCACGCCGCGACTTTTGCTGGAAACGCTGGTTTGCGAATTGTGTCCGCCGCCGCCTGAACGGCGCTATGGGCGATGACAATCCAATCTGCGCCTGCTACACTCCGGCGCGCCAAAGTAGCCCCAATAACATTTCTTCTTGGGAGTTCAATTTATGAAACCTGGAAAATTTTTCGGCCTTGTCATCGTCTTGCTTGCGTTGGCCGCCGTGGCTTTCGGGCAGACCGCTCCGAAAATTGTGATCCCCAAAACGGAGCACAATTTCGGCGAGATCA